>DEUU01000135.1 GCA_002362735.1 Dehalococcoidia bacterium UBA3254 | reverse complement strand
TATAGGTGAAGGGCATGCAGGAGGGAAGGTAGTTGTAAACTTATAACTATAATTAAAACACTGTCTGACAAACGGTGTAATTACGAAAAAATAGATGATCAAATTTAGCGCCTTAATCCAATGAATGAAAATTTATAAAAAACAATGATCACCGGGAGATTAATCAAAGTGATCAATTTTATTTCAAAACCGGAAACTAAATTCCATATGGAATTTCTGGTAGTTGAGCATCATGATATAAACCTGTCTCTGTTCAATAGTAGCTTTATTGGTACAACTAAAAGGAGAAAACCTCATGGAAAATAT
The DNA here is from genome assembly GCA_002362735.1 of Dehalococcoidia bacterium UBA3254. Next base: position 4,618 of record DEUU01000135.1, on the reverse strand, counting down.
TTTTACTGCTCAAATTGAATTTTCAGGCCATTGGAATAAAAGGCTGGCAGATCTCAATATTTATGGATGAAATCCAGGGCAGTCATAATATCCATATAGACAGGGAACTTACAATTGAAGAAGAAAAATACATTAATGAAAAATACTCGTCCCTGGATCCTGAAAAATTGCAAGACCTGAAGTACAGGCCTTCTAACCTGTATTTCAGTGAGATGCTTCCCTATTATATTATGAGGTATGGTTTTTATGAAGGTCATACCGCATACAGGACAGACCCGGTTTCAATAGCCTTAATTTTTGGTCTCCAGAGCCTGGAAGAAATAGACAAAAACACTGGAGGACAATTGTATAATACATTATGATAGTTTCGAAATTTTTCAATTAATTTATATCAAAATCTTAAAAAACATCACTATGAAAACGGTTCAATTATTCATAAAAAGTTTAATTGGAACTCTTTTCTTCCTGTTAATACTTTTCATCAGTGCAGGACGAATAAATTACTGGCAGGGATGGTTATCGTGATTATACTTCTAAGACCCGATATAGATTGCTTCTTTACATTTGGTAATTAAAGTTATTATCGCTGCTAATAAATTATAAAGCCTAAAAAAACTGATTTCTTTGATTTATGGTTTAAAATTGCATAGCTTTCACTTACATTATCGTTGTAAGAAATTTATTAAACTATACAGTCAAAAACACTGGTAATAATCAAGGAATAAACCTATTTACTATAATATGATGAAATATATTCTGCTCCTGTTCTTGTTTTCAATTATGAATGTATGGATCACGCACACCCAATGGGTTCAGACAAACGGTCCGGACGGTGGCAAAATAAATTGTTTTGCTACGATCAGTACGAATACCTTTGCAGGGACCGGTGGCGGTGGAGTTTTTCTATATAAAAATAATGGTGCAAACTGGACTTCGACAGGAATGTCGGCCTGTCTGAAAACTGCAAAGAGAGAAAGTACTGAGTCTAAATAGCTTCATTTCTTTCTGATTGCACAAATTATTGCACCTATGATACCAACAAAAATTCCCGGAATACAAACCAATAATGCAATACCCTCGACAATACCATCAACATTTATATTTTGACTTTTGTCCATTTTATCAATAATTGTTACCATAAGCAATCCCAGTAAAAAGATACCTATGCATACCACGATCAGGATGATATAATTCATTGCTTTCTTCAATGGATGCAGAAATGCGAAGAACAGAGCGATTATTCCTCCATACATCAGTATAATCCCCGGCAAATTATCGGCAATGCCTATTACACTGGCGATAATGATGAGAACGACTGCGAGTACAAATAATGAAATGGTCCACCACAGGTGAGCAGAATCACAAAGAGAAATGAAATGTTTTTTCATGATAGAATAGTTTTTTATTAAAGATACACAAACAGAGTGTAAACTTCAACTTAATCTATCTATTCTTATTTTAACTTATGACAATATGTGTGTTTTTATGCTGAGGGATAGAAGATATAGCCTCTCCCATCCCAGGCAGGAAAAATTATATAACTGTCTGCCTGGCTTCTGTCCATATTTAGTGAGGCTAACTTAAAAGGATGAATAGAATTAACTAATATTTACTCGCGAGACACAATGCGGAAGCCCATTTCGTAATCGCGGTTGGCCGGGTTGTAGCAGTAGCGATGCGCCGACCGGCAAAGCCCTGCATCGTAGAACCAGCTGCCGCCACGGTACACGCGTTCGAATCCCGATGATGGTCCTTTAGGATTTGTCTGTGCCACTATGGAATAATCACCATACAAATCGCTGCACCATTCCCATACATTGCCGTGCATATCGTACAATCCCCAGGCATTTGGAGCAAAGCTGCCTACCGGCATCGTTTTTCCCCGGTATTCACCCTTTTCATTATTGTTGTATGGATAAGTACCATCGTAATTCGCTTGCGCAGTAGTTAAATTGTTACCAGTGTTAAACGGTGTTGTCGTTCCCGCTCTGCAAGCATATTCCCACTCTGCCTCGGTAGGCAAACGGCAACCCATCCATTCGGCAAAAGCCATGGCATCGTTCCAACTTACGTGGATGACCGGATGGTCGTATTCCGCTATCGGTCTTGAATTCCCATTTATATCGCATTTCCAGTTCACGCCTGCTTTTTTTTCACCTTTTGTGCCTGTCCGGATATCACTTCCAATAAACCACACTCCTTTGTCGGCATCGGTTTTGTAACTGGTGGCATCAATAAATGCTTTAAACTGTGCAATGGTTATCTCGTGTTTACTCATCTTAAATGCACTCAGAGTTACCTGATGCTGGATTTCATCAGCACTCCTGCCGAATTCACTTGTAGGACTGCCCATGGTAAAAGTGCCGGCAGGGATGGAGGCCCATTCGATGGCAGGTTTTTGACAAGAAATAGTTGCTATAATAAGCATGGCACCTAAAATTGTCGCCAGGCTTTTCAGCTTTTCAGTTTTTGTTGTCATGAAAAAAAATAATGTTTATGACTTATATGAAAGTTAAATAATTTAATTACTAAAGTCAAACAAACTCTCATTATTAATATCGTAATTTGAAAATAAAAGAAAGGAGACAACCATGAGTAATCTTGATGATTTCCTCTCGACGGTACTTCCCCGCCAGATCAGGGTGGAGAAAGCGATACATAACGGCGATCCTTCACCACGACTGGAAATGTGGTCAACAAATGATCCGGTAACCCTGCTAGGGGCCTGGGGACCGTGTAAAAGCGGTTCGGCTGAAGTGGCGCGCATCTCGCGTTGGGTGGCCTCGCGCTTCTTGATCTGCAGCGCCTACGAGTTCGAGCTCGTTGCCGCTGGCGTCAGCGGCGACCTGGCTTACTCTGGTGGCTATGAACGTTCCTTGCGCTCCGAAGATGGCGGACCGGTTGAACCGACCGCGCTGCGCGTCACCCACGTCTACCGTCACGAGAACGGTGAATTGAAGATCGTCCACCGCCACGGCGACCTGATGCCGGTCGACCAGAGTCCGACTGCATAAAACCGATGTTTTGATTTGTGAATATTTTCCTTAATTTGACAGGTGGACAGATTTTATTATATGCTTAATTAATTGCTGCATCGATGATTCTTCATCCGGAACATGCTGAAACGCGGCGGGGTAGAAAGTCCGGATGGATAAAATCATTTCATGGGGAACATCCAAAAGCGTAAGTCTGTTGTAGCAAAAAGGAGAATAAAATGAAAACTAAAGCAACCATCGGTCTGATTCTGGTTCTTTGCCTGAGCACCGTCGTGGCGATGGGCGCGTCCGCCAAGCAAACCCCGGCCTGGGAGCAGGTGAATGAAGATGGGTTTGGCGATTGGCTGAATCTGCAGCTGCCCTCATTAGCGGTGTTCGGCGAATATCTGTATGCCGGGACCTGGCATTTGAACTGGGACGTTTGGGATACCAATGCCCAGATCTGGCGGACAGCAGATGGCGAGACGTGGGAGATGGTCTACGATGCGCCTGCGAATGGCGCAGCCTCCCTCATCGCCTATAAAGACTATATCTACGCTGGCAGCTGGGCGGAGGGGAGGGTATGGCGTAGTCATAATGGGGTGGACTGGGAAGATGTTCCCATCGACCTCGGAGGCAGCATCCTGGATACGGCGCATTTTGCCGCCTATAAAAACGCCCTCTATCTGAGCTCCTGGAATGGACCGGCAGGAACGGAAATCTGGAAAACCACCGACGGGACGCAATGGAATCGATTTGGGGATGTTCAAAATGGCAACCCCAATAATGCCGGCGCAATTGCCAGTGCAGAGTTCAAGGGCCACCTGTATTGGGGTGTCTATAACTGGGAAGAAGGGGCGCAGATCTGGCGGACGGATGGGGATACAATCGAGACGATCATGACCGGCGGTTTTGGAGTTCCCATCGAGGTTGTGTCTTCATTGTCCAGGTTTGGGGACTACCTTTACGCCAGCGGGTGGATTGATGGTGAAACCTGCCAAACTCAGGTCTGGCGCACGAAAAATGGTATGGATTGGGAGCTCGTCACTAGCATCGCCGGGATGGGATCAGCAAGCGCCCTGGAAGTCGTTGAAAACCAGCTCGTCCTTGTAGCCGAAAACGATGACGCCGGCATGGAAGTTTGGCGGACGCTGAACGGCGTCGACTGGGAGCAAATTGCCTCTGGCGGCTTCGACGATCCGAATAACACCTGGTCATTTTTTGAAAACGGTGTGACTGTCTTTCGGGGCAAATTATACGTCGCGACGATTAACTGGTGGACGGGCGGTGAGGTCTGGAGGTTGTGCCTGGCAGATTGTAAGTAACAACTTGAATGCCTCCCACTCCCCGCATCGGTCTTCCAATGGGGGGAGTGGGAGGGGGCGCCTATGATACAATCTTCCTCGCCCATGCGTCCCATCCTCTCCCTCGATCAAACCCGCCGCCTGCGCCTGCGTGCCCAACGTCTGCTTACCCCGCTCGCCGCTCCGCCAGACGAAGTCCTGAGCGCCCTCTTCGCTGTCCAGGCTCAGGATCTGCCCTCTGGGCGTCTTTCCCTGCGTGCCCGCAGACTCGGCCTGACCGACGCCCAGGTCGAAGCTGCCCGCCTCGAAACCCATTCGATCGTCTGGACCTGGTGCCTG
>DEUU01000302.1 GCA_002362735.1 Dehalococcoidia bacterium UBA3254 | reverse complement strand
GGTAGGGATCGAACCTACGACCAAGAGGTTATGAGCCCCCCGCTCTACCACTGAGCTACGAGCCCTGAAACACCGAAAAATCATCCTGAAGGAAAACCGTAGATGCTTTGTATCTATCGATTTATCAGATAGATTATACTCTGACACTGCGTAGAGGGTCAAGATAAATTTTATACTGTAAAGCTTTGACCGAGTTCGGGAACAATTACCTCTTTGATACCTATGTCTTTGAGAGAACCGGCGAAGGCATTGGATGAAGCAGGCTCTCCGTGTACCACAAAGACTTTTTGCCATCTTTCCTTTCCCTGTTTCACCCAATTTATCAAATCGTTATGATCAGCGTGGGCGCTGAATTCATCAAAGACTTCTACCTGACACCTCAGATCAAAAGGTTCTCCAAAAATGGGTACGACTGGCATTTTATCTTGAATTTTTCGTCCCAGAGTATTTTCCGATTGCCAGCCAACGATAATTACTGTGTTGAGAGGGTTCCCGATGTTGTTTTTCAAATGATGTAAAATACGCCCGCTTTCTGCCATTCCCGATCCGGCAAGAATGATAACCGGGGTCTCTATATTATTCAGCATTTTTGATTGTTCGGTGGTGCGCGTATAGTGCAGATGGCGGAATCCAAACGGATCATCTACTGTACGCAATAACTCATTAATCTCTGCATCAAAACACTCGGGATGTAAGCGGAAGATCTCTGTAGCATCCGTGGCCAGAGGGCTGTCAACATAAACGGGTACTTCAGGAATTTTTCGTTCCAGGCTCAGGCGGTGTAATCCATAGATCAGCTCCTGTGTTCTTTCCAGAGCAAAAGTGGGGATAATTACTTTTCCTCCCCGGTCTATAGTCTGATTAATGATCCTGGCCAGCCTTTCATACACATTGTGGATATCGCTATGCAGCCGGTCGCCGTAAGTACTTTCAATAATCAAAACGTCTGAATCGGTCACAATAAACGGGTCACGGATAATTGGCAAATTGGGACGGCCCAGATCGCCCGTATAGCAGAGAGACAGTTTACGCCCATTATCATCGAATTCCATGACGGATATAGCGGAACCCATAATATGGCCGGCATCTCGAAAGGTTACCTGGCTTCCATTTAACTTGAAACTATGGTTATAACCATGTCCTTGAATTAAATTCAACACCGGTGCGATATCATTTCTGTTATAAAGAGGTTCAATCGGCGGCTCTTTATGTTTATTACGGATTTTATTAACAAATTCAGTATCATTTTCCTGGATGTGGGCTGCATCCATCAGCATAATATTTACCAGGTCAGCCGTTGCCAGAGTACAGTGAATATCTCCTCGGAATCCTTTTTTCACCAAATTAGGGACGTTGCCGATATGATCAATGTGGGCATGAGATAATATCACTGAATTTACAGAACCCGGATCGAAGGGAAAATTTAGGTTACGCTCATAGGTATCTTTTCTTCTACCTTGATAAAGTCCACAGTCCAGAAGGATGCGCTGATTATCCGTATCGACGAGGTGCCTGGATCCGGTAACGCTTTCTGCTGCTCCGGTAAAAGTAATTTTTATCATGATATTGCCTGCTTTCCGATTACGGCCTGTCTGAGATACCAGCTGCGGATTATTTCCACCACTTCTTTGGGATCATCACTTAAACGCAAAAGATGCAGGTCTTCTTCGGTAATATAATTGTTTCCCAGAGACTGAATTCTCATCCACTCCAGGAATCCCTTCCAATAATTTGAATTAAATAATATGACCGGGAAAGGTTTGATTTTTTTGGTCTGGATCAGAGTCATGACTTCTGTTAACTCGTCTAACGTCCCCAACCCGCCGGGTATAATCACAAAAGCTGTTGAATACTTAACCAGCATGATTTTCCTGGCAAAAAAATGGTTAAAGCTCAGTGTAATATTGGTATAGATATTACAGACCTGTTCCTGTGGCAATTGGATATTCAATCCAACCGATTTTACACCGGCTTCATGAGCGCCCATGTTGGCTGCCTCCATGGCGCCGGGCCCACCGCCGGTGATAATATTAAAGCCCTCTTTCCCGATTAAATTAGCTATTTCTCGTGTTCTTTCATAATCAGGTGACCCTTGTTTTAATCTGGAGGCACCATAGATTGTCACAGCAGGTTCAATCCCGGAAAGACGGTCAAACCCTTCTACCAGCTCTCCGATGATTCGAAATAAACGCCACGAATCTTCTTTCGCTAATTGATTAATTTCGTATTTTTCTGCCATCTTTCCCCCTAATATGTCGAGGTATAAATATCCTGTGTTCTTTCCAGTTAGTAATCAGCATATTTGCAATTGGCTTAGCTGTCAAGTAAATGATATACTGCGATTATATTTAAAGAGAATTAAGGAAGGAGCGATCATCGTGAAAAGAGGCGACGGAAGAGCCTTTAATCAGTTAAGAGATGTAAAAATTACACCAGGTTATATGAGTTTTGCTGAAGGATCAGTTTTAATAGAGATGGGAAAGACCCATGTTATCTGTACAGCCAGTCTGGATGACAGGGTTCCTCCATTTCTGAAAGGCACGGGGCATGGTTGGGTAACCGCCGAATACTCAATGTTACCTCGTTCTACTCTTACTCGCACTCAAAGAGATTCGGCTCAGGGTCGGGTCAACGGACGTAGTCAGGAGATCCAGAGGCTAATCGGCCGATCGCTAAGGTCTGTTGTTGATTTCGCAGCTTTGGGGGAAAGACAAATAATAGTAGATTGCGATGTTACGCAGGCAGACGGAGGTACCCGCACAGCCTCGATTACCGGAGCTTACGTGGCATTATACCAGGCTTTAAAAAATATGAAAGCGATGGGCGTCATTTCAACAATCCCACTCCGAAGCGCGGTAGCCGCGACCAGCATAGGAATCATACGCAGTTATATGATGCTGGACCTTTGTTATGAAGAGGATTCTCAGGCAGAGGTAGACTTTAATGTAGTTATGACCGATCAAGGCCTTTTTGTAGAAGTGCAGGGTACTGCCGAAAACAAACCGTTTTCCAAAAATTCTTTAGACGGTTTACTGGGCCTTGCCGAAAGCGGGATTAAACAATTATTTGAAATTCAGCAAAAAGCCATAAAAACTCTTTAGAGTTGGCTGTTTAGTAAACACCCAATGAATCACGAAAATAAGTTGTCAGTTAAGGTCTCACCTGGCCATTGCCGAAAATAACCCATTTGTAGGTTGTCAGTTCTTTTAATCCCATCGGTCCTCTGGCGTGAAACTTTTGAGTACTGATGCCTACTTCGGCTCCCATACCAAATTGTCCGCCGTCGGTAAAGCGGGTGCTGGCATTGACATAGACGCAGGCGGCATCCACCTCGTTGAGAAAGCGCTGGGCGCTGGGGTAGCCGTTGGTGATGATGGCCTCGGAGTGGCCGGAACCGTATTTGGCGATGTGCTCAAGCGCCTCGTCCAGCGAGTCCACCACTTTAATAGCCGCGATAAGCGCCAGGAATTCCTTACCCCAATCTTCTTCGACCGCGGGGACGAGGTTTAACGATTTATCCGCTTTGAGGATGGCCATCGATTTTTCATCGCAGTGCAGCTCGACTTTCGCTTTGTTGAGCGCCGCGGCCATCTTAGGCAGGAAAGCTTCCGCTCTTTCCTGATGCACCAGCACCGTGTCCAGCGCGTTGCAGACCGTGGGGCGCTGCACCTTGGCGTTATAGACGATGGCCACCGCCATCTCGATGTTGGCGCTTTTATCCACGTAGGTGTGGCACAC
>DEUU01000073.1:713-6536 GCA_002362735.1 Dehalococcoidia bacterium UBA3254 | reverse complement strand
GAAGGTCCAGCCAGGAAGCTGATCTTTTGATCGAAGATCATCTTGTTGCTGGCAGCGGTGTAACCATCCAGGGTGCTTTTGCAGTCTTCTACAGAGAGCACGATTTTATATTTTTGACCATTGATGGTGAGGCCTCCCTTGTCATTCCAGATATCGGCCACTAACTGGCATTCATCTGTCTGGGCCATATCATATCCGGAGAAGAAACCGGTTAAGGAAGCCAAAATACCGATCTTTAAATCCTTGGTTGTGGCGGCGGGAGGAGTGGTAGACGGTGCAGTAGTCGTAGTTGGTGCAGTAGTAGTAGGTGCAGTAGTAGTGGGTGGTTTGGTAGTCGTCGGTGCAGCAGTGGTAGTTGGCGCAGTAGTGGTGGTGGTTGGAGTGGAACTGCATCCAGTCAGGAAAGCCATTCCGATAAATACGGCTATCAGGGCGATGCTAGACAAGAGTACAAATAATTTTTTACCGTGCATTTAAACCTCCTATTTATTGTTGTCTATTTTTTGATCGGCGGAATATCAGAGTGTATTTCTCGATCTCGCTTTTTTCGATCCCCTTGCTTCATTATAATCGCAAGTAGGTCTCTCAGGAAGAACTAAGGAGTCATAAAATTCGATGGTTACGTTTGAATATTGCGATAATTAAACAATTATATCATATAGTTAGGGTTTGTCAAAACAATATTTGTGCTTCTACGAGATGCCTGGGAGATGGGGTTACCAACTGGACAGTAAGCATTTCTGACATCAACTGTTTGACTCCTTCGGAGAATATTTCCGGCTAAATACCGGTAGATAGGACCCAAAAAATCCATGTTTAAGACATCCCCAAAAAACTCCCAGCTGATAAGCTGCATGCTCCATAACGTAGAAGAAAAGGTAGACCGGGTAAACCAAACGCGGTTTTTTCGTGGCGTAATCTACCGCAGATGTTAACAATAAGGCGAAAATACAAAAGAAGAATAATGGATGGAATAGAAATCCGATTCCTAGAAGAAGAATCAGATAGTAGCGGACCAAATGGAATGAGGTGTAATAATAGAAAGAAAAGTGAGTCCTCAGAGAAGAAAAAATAATGAATTTCAAGGGATATAGAAAGTTTCTTTTTTTTAAATTAACCGATTTTTGAGAAATATCGACGGCTAAAAACAATAACATCAGAGCGAGAGGAAACGGGTTCTCGGTTAAAATCGCGGCGATAAGGGCGAGAAAAGATAAACTCGGCCAGACCGGGATCAGGAATCTTTTTCTTTTTTCTCTATGAGAACTGTAGAGTGGTGCTTCAGAAGTCCCGTAATCGCTTCTACGGCGTAACATGGCAAGCAGCCGGTTGCGGTGCTTATGTGCCACTTTACCAAAAGGAATATATAGTACGGCGAAACCGAGAGCTCTCATTCTCCAGCAAAAATCTACATCTTCTCCTACCCGCAACCCATCTTTAAACCCTCCGGCGGTGTTGAAAGCCTCCCGGCTCACCAGCATGTTACAGGTGGGAACATAAAGGGTAGATTCCGAATTTCGCTCGTACAGGAGGCGGCTTCCCAGGTTCAGTGAAGATGAGACCTCCTCATATCGGTCCAGGAAGCTCTTTTTGTAAAACCCTTCTACAAAGCCTCCGACAGCCCCGATTCCATCTGCCTGAAAAAAGGGGAGGATTTCCTTAAGCCAGTTTTTGTTCGCGATGCAATCAGCGTCCAAGAAGGCAAAAATTTCTCCACTGGCTTTGGATGCACCCGCGTTTCTGGCTGTAGCCGGCCCTTGAGACTTTTCCAGAACAATATGATTAATATTTAATCCTTTATGATCCAGAGTCGTATTAGATGTCATGCCGTCCTGGACTATGAGGACTTCGATTTTTTCTTGAGGATAATCTAACCTGGTTAGCGAATTTATGCATTCAACAAGGTCCGGGGAAATATGGTGAGCCGGAATGATTATCGAGACCTTAGGATATTCAATAAGTTCAGAGGTACTCTCAATCTGATAGTACCCCCTATAGGTTAACGACAAGAGGACAGATAATAGTTGCCCTTCATTTATTTCGGGGAATTGCAGCAAAATTTCTGAAATTTCCTGCCCCTCCTGAATCTTTTGGAGAATGGAAAAAAGAGTTTGGTTTATACGGAGGGATCTGATAGGAGACTTCGAGGTCACAAAAAAGCCTTGAGAATTAATCTCAAGACTGGTGTTTCTGGTCAGAGAAAATGCAAATCCGCGCCTCATTTCACAGCCGGTTTGATCACTTCTTCTTCGACAAGTAATTCAAATAACTGATTTACCAATGCTTGGGTATTTCCCTGTAAAAGTTCGCCGCGTCTCTTTGAAATACCGCCCTGCAGCAACGCCAGGATGCGGTAAAAAGCCGGTAATGAACTGTCATAAGGGACTGATTTGGGTCTTGGCCTTGGAAATGTGAGGCCGTTGATTCGGGTGGGGTCTTTTTGCACTTCCTGGGGAGATAGTCCGATTTCTGGCGGGGAAAGGTGTCGGATATCGGCGTCCTGGCTGGCTAATATTTTCTCCAAAGAAGCATAGGGCAGTTTTTCCCTGCTACCTGCGATGGCCATTAAAGTCGGCGGTGAAGACAGGACTTTTTCTTGAATCCCCTTACTTACGTTTCGTGTGATTGTAAGATAGGACTTATCCTTCTCAATCTGAAAACCGGTTACCTCGCAAACACAGGGGATATCCAGCCAGGCTGCCATCAAAGGTCCTACCAGTCCGCTGGCGTTGTCCAGGCTTTTTGCTCCTACCAACACCAGATCGGCATTTAATAATTTTACGGCTCCGGACAATATTTTGGCGGTTTGGTAGGGTGTGATATCGCTCAGGCCTTCATCCCAGATTCTGATGGCATCATCGGCTCCTGCGGCGATTCCGTTTCTCAAGCAGGACTCTACCGACTCCGGTCCCAAAGAGATCAGAGTGATGCTGGTTCCGGAGTCCAGTTTTTTTAACCTTAAAGCTTCTGCCAATGCCAGCGCGTCGTCGGGATTTAACCTGTAAGTTAGACCCTTTTGCATTAAAGCCGTCTGTACCTGGCAGTAACTCAGATTAACCCCGGTTTCAATTACCTCTTTAAGACAAACGACGATTTTCATACGAAATTCCTCAAGTCAGCCGGTAGTAAACTCCGTATCCCCCCCTGGGATAGGTCCATTCAAGCGCTTGTTTTTCGCAAATAACATAACAGGTGCCGCATTCCAGGCAATTTTCATAGACAACATCCAGACGCTTCGTCTCTTCGTTGAAAGTGTAGCATTTGGCCGGACAGGCCTGGACACAGGCCTGATGAGAGCAAGTTTTACAGATTTCTTTGTTGATGATGATATGGGGCTGCTCATCAGGATCGAAACGCGTAATCTCCGTTAAATTCTCGATATTAATCATAGCAAAGCCCTTCCGATCTTAATGCCGTCGGACAATAATTCAGTCATTTTTACTTTTCTGCCAATTTCTTTTCGGATCAGTTTGAGCATTTTATCCCGGGGTATGCCTTCCACCCGGTAGATTTTCTCAAAAATATTGCTCAAAAGTTCAGGATAGATTTCAAATAGTCGGTCGATATGCATCATTCCTGCAGCATTTTTAAAAGTCTGCATATCTTTCATGACAAAGCTGCTGTCCAGCCTGGTTTTATAATTTGAAAGCATTCGGGCGCTGTAATCCTTAGCTTTGACGGCTTCAATAGCGCAATCAGCAGCAATAGCTCCTGAAGTCATAGCCAGATTGATTCCTTCCAGGTTAATGCCATTGGTATAACAGAGTCCGGCAGCATCACCGATTACCATCATGCCGTCGGTATAAACTTTCGGAATGCCCTTTATTCCACCCTCGGGGACCAGGTGCGCCGAATATTCCAGGGGTCTCGCTCCTTTAACCAGTTTCTTTATCTGAGGTTGATGTAAAGCGTGGTTTAAAACATCATACGGGGTTTTCCCGGATTCTTTTAAAGAACTGAGGTGGACGACCAGACCGATAGAAATGCTCTCTTCATTGGTATAAAGGAAACCGCCTCCTCTCAGCCCTTCGGTGATACCCAGGAGCGCGTAATCCGCTCCTTCATCCTTGACCAGTCCGAAGCGCTCGTTAATCTCTTCTCTGGACATTCCCAGCAAAAGTTTGACTCCCAGTCCCATATGCGCCGGATCGATCGTATGTCGGAGGCCGGCTTTCTCAGCCAGAAACGAAAGGACTCCATCCGCAGCGATTACGAGATTACCGCGGATTTCACCTTCCCGGCCTTTAACTGTTACTCCGGCTATTCTGCCGTTTTCCCGGATCAGATTGTCGGCGGTGCAATTGCAGATTAGGGTTGCTCCCGCCTTAGCAGCTTCGTCTGCCAGCCATTTATCGAAAATGGGGCGCATGACGGTATAGCCATTATAAGGAGTTTTTTCAAAATTCTCGGTCTCGAAAGTCATGTTAACTGAAGAATCCTGAGTAACAAAAGCCAGGGTCTTTTTGTAAACATGTCTCTCCAGAGGGGCTTTTTCCCAGAAGTCCGGGAAAATTTCATTTAAAACTGGCGTATTGTGCAGCAGCCCGCCGAAAATATTCTTGGAGCCCGGATGAGTCCCTCGCTCTAGAAGGACCACTCTTAGTCCAGCACTGGCCAGCTTGAGCGCAGACACACTGCCGGCAGGTCCTGCTCCTACTATAATAACGTCAAAGTATTTTTCCATCTTTTTTTGCTTGTTTTATTTTTTCAATCAAACCCGGCAAAACCGCCTTCAGGTCTGCCACCACTCCAACATCGGCATTCTGGAATATGGGAGCCTGTGGATCACGGTTGACGGCGATAATGGTATGGGAATCCTGAATTCCGCCGATATGATGTGTGGCTCCGGAAATTCCCAGAGCGATATAAAGATCCGGGCTGACAATTTTACCTGTCTGCCCGATCATCCGCTCTCGAGCGATCTTTCCCTCGTCGACAACCGGACGGGTTGTGCCGATCGCTCCTTCGATCAAGGCTGCCAGCTCTTCTACAAGGGGTAAAATTTCGTCCGTGGCAGCTCCTGCACCCGCGGAAACAATAGTCCCTGCATCGGCTACATCTATCGTCTTGAAATCAGCCGGCAAGTAGGAGACATGGTGTACCCCTTTTACTTTTATCTCCAGAGAAGGTTCGAATGTTAAAGTTTTTACATTGGTTGGTTCAGGTGAGCTAACAATATTTAATACACCCGGTTCCATCGTCACCAGCATGGTGCCCGGAGCCTGGAATACAATCTCCTGGTAGGCCTGGTCACCAAGAGTCGGGCGGAAAAATACCGGTTTTTCGAGATTGATTAAATCCATTTTGACACAACCGGGGACCAGTCCGGTATCCAGCATCGTAGATAATCGGGGCGCTAACTCTTTCCCTGCGGTAGTGTCTCCCAACAAAAACATCCAGGGCTTTTCAGCCTTTATTTTCTCCGCCAGTATTGAAGCGTACAGATCAGCATTAAAATATTTCAACTCAGCATGCTTAAAGATAAAAGCGTTGTTAATGCCGTACTGTTCTAATGTATTAGCAAAGCTTTTTTCGCTATCTCCAAAGACTACAGCCGTGACTTCACCGTTAACCTTACGGGCAACAAAAACCGCCTCGGTTAGTAGCCCCAGGCTGAGTTTACTGATTTCTGCGTCTTGATTATTGATTTCAGGAAATACCCAAATTTCTGGCGATGGCACCGTGTTTGCTTCTCCTAAATAGCTCGACCAACTTTGTCACCTTCCAGGATAGCCATATCCACCTTCCGGGGGGCGACACAATCTCCAATCCGGTAGAGCTCTTTAACTTTATCTTTAAGCGCGAAATAAAGGCTGTCTTCCG
>DEUU01000073.1:0-449 GCA_002362735.1 Dehalococcoidia bacterium UBA3254 | reverse complement strand
TCTGTTTCCCATGGCCAGGACGATGGAATCATAACCTTTATAAGTTTTCCATTCGTTAGAATAGACATTAAAACCGTTAATTTCCAGGCCTTTGATTTCCATGACTGCGAAGTCAGGAGTAAAAGTAACGCCTTTTTGTAAAAGACGCTGACGGGTTAGATACAGGTCCTGAGTTGGGCCTAATTCCGCGCCGACAAACAGCGATGAACAGATAATATGGACTTTCTTACCCCGATCAGCCAAAAATTCCGCCGTAGCGGTGGCCTGATGATGTCCGTCATAATCTATGAGAACAATATTATTCCCCAGGGTGGCTTCACCCGTTAAGGTTTGCCAGACGTTAAAAATGTTGGGACCCTGTGCTCCGCCGACCGGGCACTCTTTAGGAACCGATCCCGTGGCAATGATCACCACATCCGGATTTTGCGTTATGACCAGATCATCTGTAA
>DEUU01000086.1 GCA_002362735.1 Dehalococcoidia bacterium UBA3254 | reverse complement strand
CTCGGTCATATACCGAAGACGGGTGAGCAAATCAAGTACAAGGACCTGAAACTGGTAATCACGCACATGAACGGGATGAAGATTGACGGAATTTTAGTGACAAAGGAAAAACATGCAGAGACTCCGGATAAAGTTTAGCCGCGGAGAGGAAATCAAATTCATCTCCCACCTGGACATCGTACGCCTGTGGCAGCGGGCTTTCAGTCGGGCAGGAATCGAGATTGCTTATTCAACCGGATTTACACCCCATCCTCGTATCGCGCTGGCAGCACCCCTCCCGCTGGGTGTGACCAGCGAATCGGAGCTGATGGATATTTTCTGTATCAAGGGAGTAGCCCCGCATTTCTTTTCGTCCGCGGTCAACCAGCAGTTACCTCCCGGTATGACGGTAGACAAGGTCTATCCGATCTCTTTTGATCTGCCATCTTTACAGTCCCAGATCAGTCACGCTGAGTACAGGGTTGAAGTTGACGCCGGGAAGGGGCCCGAAGATATCAAGCCAGCGCTCGATAAAATGTTAGCCCTGGAACATTTACCGTGGCAGCATATGCGGGATACGGGTCCTCACCAGTACGACCTGAGAGCGCTTATCGATGATTTATGGGTGATCAAATGGGAGCCTCCGGTGGGTGTACTGGGAATGAGGTTACGCTGTGACAGCAACGGCTCCGGGAGGCCGGAGCAGGTAGCAGCCGCTCTGGGGTTTGATCAGAGGCCCCATTCGATTCACCGCACCCAGATTATTTTACATGTGAAATAGGAATAGAGTCATAAGTTACAGGTTTGGCGAAAGGGACATAGAAGATGAAAGTCATTCCCTTTCCCGGGATTGATTAAGGCTGAAGGCGAGAAGCCGGTGTATTATGGAAGTAATACCTTTGAACGATAAAACCATGGCAGACCCGGTCCTGGACCAGGAAAAGCAGAAGAAAGCCCGGGAATATTCCGGTATCCGCCGCCGTCTAGGATATCTCGATACCTGTCTTTCACTGGCGCTGCTCCTGATTATTATTTTTACAGGCGCTTCAAAATGGTTAGGCGGCTTGTTCGGCTGGCCGGTAATCGCCACAGCGGTGGTCTTTTTCCTGGTTATCATGATCGGCTTTGAAATCCTGACTTCTCCCTTAAGCTACTACCGGGGTTTTACCTTGCCTCACCGCTATGGAATATCCATTCAGAACCTTAAAAGCTGGCTGGGAGACCTGGCGAAGGGAGGAGCCATCGGGATTGTTTTCGGCAGCGCCGCGGTAGCCGTGGCATACGCTTTCCTGTTATACTTCCCGGATATCTGGTGGCTTCTGGCCTGGGGCCTGATGCTCCTGGTCACCGTTCTGATGTCTGTTATCGCCCCAATCTTTCTGATTCCCTTATTTTATAAAGTGAAACCAATGGCGGAGGGCGAACTCAAAGCCAGGCTGGAAAAACTGGCGCAAAAAGCCGGGGCTAATGTACACGGAATCTTTATCCTGGACTTCAGTACGAAGGGAACTTCAGCCAACGCCGCTTTGATGGGCCTGGGACAGACGCGGCGTATTGTCATCAGCGATACTCTGATCCAGCAATATTCGGTGCCGGAAATAGAAGTCGTGACTGCTCACGAGATCGGACATCATATGGACCGGGATATCTTTCGTCTATTCATCGTTCAGTCGGCGGTCTCACTGATGATATTAAAGATTGTGGACCTCGTTCTGAAAATCACTGTGACTCCCCTGGGATTCAGCAGCATCAGTGATCCGGCAGCCTTACCCTGGCTGGTCCTTATTTTCGGAGCTTTATTCACTCTGGCATCTCCCCTGACGAACAGCTATACACGCCTGGTCGAAAGCCAGGCAGATAGATATGCTCTGGGATTAACACAAGATTCCAGGGCTTTCATTAACGCCATGACCCGTCTGGTCAATCAGAATCTGGGAGTGGCTCGGCCGCCCAGGTGGGAGGAAGTCCTGTTCTATGATCATCCCAGCTATAACAACCGGGTGGAGCAGGCGAAGAAGTTCGAGGAAGAGAGAAGGAATTTCTGAGATAATAATCAGGGAGATTCGTAAGACGCCCCGGAGGGTACCCTGATCCTCGCAAAGACGTAATTTCAGCTGAAATGATAGGAGTGTATTTGACGAAATTTATTTTAGTCCGACACGGTGAGACGGAATGGAACAAAATCCGAAGAATTCAGGGAAGCGCCAGCGATACACCCTTAAGTGAAAACGGTCTTCGCCAGGCAAAAGGCCTCGGTCAGAGATTAAAGGCAGAAAATATAGATGCGATCTATTCCAGCCCGCTGCAGCGGGCGATGCAGACTGCGGAGGCGATCGCGAAGCACCACAATCTCAAAGTAATGCCCATTCCGGAGCTGAAAGAAATTAATGCCGGGGAACTGGAAGGGATCATGGCTTCGGAACTGAAGATGCGGTTCGATGAGCTGATTTGCCGGAGCGGACCCGAAAAAGGCCTTCTCTGTATTCCCGGCGGCGAATCGGTCCTGGACGTTCAAAAAAGGTCCTGGGAAACCATTGGGAATATTTTCCGGGAACATCCTCAAGGCTCAGTCGTGGTAGTCACCCATTATTTTGTGATCATGACGGTTGTTTGCCGGGTGCTGAATTTACCTTTGACCGAGATTACAAGATTAAGACTGAGTAACGGAACGGTGACAGCATTCACCCTGGATGGCAATGACAGAACCAGCCTCGAACTGTTCAATGATGCCTGCCATAACACGATCACATAGAAGCCCAGCCCCCCTCCAGCCCTTCGCCTGCTACGCTCTCCTCTACCGGGAATTAAGGTAGTACATTGAGCCTAAGTACCTTGACAGGGAAAGGCTGCGGACTTTAAAATAAACTTCCATCGTCTTATTAACGGCTGCGATATCTTTTCAAAATCGCTGATAATCGATGAAAAGCTGGGTTACAGAGACAATTCGGAAGCAATACTGACTAAAATCGGTATTTCAGCGATATTGACAAGGCTAAGCTTAAGGTTTATAAATTACGAAATTCCTTCCTTCCCGTTCCTGAGAAAGGAGGTTCGATCGATGACCCGGGTGAACTGCCTGTTTTTCGACTATGATGGAACAATCAGCCCGTTAAATGTTTCCAGACAACAATCCAAAGTACTTCCTCATCTCGAAGTACTGCTGAGCAAAATCAATAAATTCATCCCGATCGGCATCATCACCACCAAAGACCTTTCTTTTATCCTTCCGCGGACGCTTTTTGCACACGCATGGTGCGCCATCGCCGGACTGGAAATGAAAATAGGCTCCCAACTGTTCGTTTCTGAAGGCGTCGAAGAGGCTATGCCGAATCTGGAAAAGGCGCTGCAATTTGCGAAACAGAACCTGAGGGAAGGCGGAACGATCGAAGAAAAACGCAACTACGCCGGCCGTCCTCTGGCTTTCTGCATTGACTGGCGCCAGATGAGGGATGAAAAATCGGCGAGGATGATGTCTGCCCAGATCCGTTCATATTGTAAAGGTCTTCCCCTGGAAGTGATCGAATATCAGGGAAAACCCTTCTTCGACGTTTTTCCTTGCTCCGTTAACAAAGGCGTGGCCTTAAAAAGCCTGAAGGAAAAATTAGGAATCTCACGCGGGGTGCTTTATATGGGGGACTCCTTCACGGATAACCCCGCCTTTGAGGTTTCAGACATCAGCGTCGGCGTAACAGGCGGAAAGAGTCCTCCGAACCTGGAAAGCACATACTGGATCAAATTTGAAGATATACCCTTTTTCATCAGCCAGCTTTTCAAGAACCAGTTTATCTTCAATCCGGAATTACCTGGAATACGAATTAGGGGGTAATCAGCGGATGTTAGAAAAACGCATCGGTATCATTATGTACCAGACCAGCAACAGCAAAGGACAAGAACTGGTAGCCCAGCGGATGGTACGAGATTTCAACATACTCGGCCAAAAAGCTTTTTTAATTACGAGCACCTATCACGACGGCCACGAAGTCATTCCCCGCGAAGGCCTGCTGAAGCATAAAGGATATTATTACGTGGAAGATGAAGTGCTGCATATCCCGGTGATCCGGGTTGACAGCCATCTGGCCAAATGGCCGCCCCGGAGAATTGTCTTCAAGGACTTCATCAGCACTCTGAATCAGATCGTGGACGACTTTGGTTTGAACGTACTGATCACCCACAGCACTTTATGGAACGGTCCGGAAGAGACGGCGAAATTCATCGCCTGGCGCCGCGATATGCGCAAGGTCGGCGGGTATTACGATCCGATTGTTTTTTGCCATATGTCCCATTTCCAGGAGCCTTCTTCACAGAGGTACTCACTTCCGGAACTGACTTACCGGACCGCCTGGAATAAAATTTCACTGTCCAAAATCCTGGAAGCAGCCAACCTGGTCCTGGTCGTCACGCCCTTCGAAAGGCAGGCTAAAATCGAGATGGGGGCCAAACTGGAAAAATGCCTGCTTTATCCCGGCGGGGTGGACAATGATGTCTTTTTACGCTTCGCGGCCGACGATGCTACCGAATTTCGGAAGCGCCTTAAGATCGAACCGTCCAGGAGAATCGTCTCCTACCTGGGAACGCTGGAAGAGAGGAAGAATCCGGGAGCTGTCCTGAAGATCGCCCAGAAGCTGGCAGACAAAACCCAGATCCATTTTGTCATGGCCGGAAAAGCCGACACATCTTACGGACGTGAGATCGTCGAACAAGCCAGCCGCATGCCGAACGTAAGCTATATCGGAGAAATAGACGAGAAGGAGAAAGCCCTCCTGATCCGGGCTTCTTATATCAACCTCCTCATGAGCAAACTGGAAGCCCTCGGAATCTCCCAGCTTGAATTTATGTACGCCGGAGTCCCGGTAGTCACTTCAGGAGTGGGCGGGCAGTCCTGGATAGTGCAAAACGGGGTCGAAGGACTGCATACCCGCGGACCGGGGGATATCGACGGGGCGGCGGAAGCTATCTTAAGGCTGGTAGAGGATGAAGCCCTGCACTCCCAGATGTCTCAAAACGCCAGAGAAAGGGCCGGGAAGTACGCCAGTATTCATCTGACGGCGGAGCTGGACCAGGCGATTAACCGGGAAATGAACAAAGAGGGAGGACTGGCTGAGATACCTTCGGACCTGCGGGACACTCTGACCAAACCGGAATATGTTTTGCAGAGCTGGTCTTCAGGAACAACCGGCATTGTCGCTACCAACCGGCGTCTTTTTATCCGGCGCGGATGGATTTCCAGAAGCGTGCTGGGTACGCGGTATCAGAATATAAAAGCCATCGAACATACGAGACGCTGTCCCTGGAAGGTGCTGCTGACCGGCGCAGTGCTGTCCTGCCTGGCTTTCTTTGCACCCTTCTGGGATGGAATATTCGCGGATAGTGTGGTAAAGAATGTCAATTCGCAATTCAACCGGCTGCTGGGTATGGCGCCGCCGAACCTGGAAGGCTGGCTTTCGGCCTCGCTGATGACCCTGCCGTTTGCGATTTCGATACTGATATTTGTATTACAGGCGCGGAACGGATTCAAGCTCTACGGGGAAGGAATGCAGCCGGTCTACCTGCCGGGAAAGTTCCGCAAGGCGATAGAGTTTATCCGGCGTATTCAGGACCGTGAAACAGAGACGCCCGTGAAAGGCGAGCCGGATTTGGACCTGATGTTTCCGGTGTGATGAACATACAGTTCACAGGTTCTAATGCGTAACAGCGCCGGAATTACGGCCGGGTCCATAATTTATGCTGCCTGTCAGGCTTTTTTAATCTGCTCCAGGACCTGCTGATAGGCAGTTTCGTACCTTCGTGCAGAAGACTGCCAGGAAAAGTCCAGCCGGCTTACTCTCTGCATCGCCCGCTGCCATTTCGATTTATTTTTGAAGGCTCCGGTGGCTTCCCGGACGGCCTTTATGAGGGCTTCCGGTGTATATTCATGAAAGACGAAGCCGTTGCCGGTGCTGAGGTCCGGACTTAACTGCGGAACGGTATCTACCAGCCCTCCGGTATGGCGGACCACTGGAATGGCGCCGTAGCGCATGGCAATCATCTGCCCGAGGCCGCACGGCTCGAAATGGGAAGGCATCAGAAACATATCGCTGCCGCCGTAAATGAGGTGAGCCAGGGACTCTTCGAAGGCGATGAACGCGGCAGCCTGCTGCGGATAACGCGAGGCAATCTGCCGGACCATCCACTCGTAATTATCCCGTCCCTGCCCCAGTATCACCACCTGGGCCCCGGTCTCGCTCAGAATTCGGTCGATCCCCTGCCCCACGATATCGATCCCCTTTTGCTCGTCCAGCCTCTGGACCATGCCTATCAGCGGGACACTGCTGTCCACGGGTAACCCGGAGACCCTTTGCAGAGCAATTTTGTTCAAAGCCCTTTTAGAAATGGTATCTGCCGTAAAATTCACCGGCAGCACAGGATCAGTGCCGGGATTCCAGTAATCATTATCTATGCCGTTAATAATTCCCGTCAGCCGGCCCTGGCCGGCGCGGTAGCGCAGCAGAGTGTCCAGACCTGTCCCGAACTCCGGAGTGGTAATTTCTCGAGCGTAGGTCTCGCTGACGGTCGTCACAAGGTCTGCCCAGAGAACGGCCTGACCCATGTAACTATAGGGTGGGCGGGGGGCTTCCGGTGGAAAATATTCCCAGTCTTTTTTCAGATCGTGCCGGTACATGAAATCATCGCCAAAGAAACCCTGGTAAGCCAGGTTATGAATCGTAAAAACAGAAGCGTAAGGGTAGTTAGCTTTTTTCTGCCACATCACGACCAGAGAAGTAAGCCAGTCATGGCAGTGCAGGATTTCGGGCTGCCAGTTCAGGTGAGGCAG
>DEUU01000398.1 GCA_002362735.1 Dehalococcoidia bacterium UBA3254 | reverse complement strand
ATTTACTCCTGCCAACCTTCCGGAAGAAATACATTCTGCGATATTGCCGCCTGCCTGATACAGCATTCTCCAAATGGACCCTAATTCACCGGCAGCATAGAGCCCTGGGATAACCTGATACCCGGGGCGACAGATCTGCCCCTCAGCGTTCCGTTTTGGTCCCCCTTGAGTGTTTGGGCCTCCCGGCCACAGCTTCACAGCATAATAGGGAGGATCTTCCAGCGGCATTAATGACCACTTTGGACGTTTAAATTCATGATCCTGGCCTTTTGCGCAGCTTTGATTAAATCTTTCTACCGTATCCTTGAGTACCGAAAAATCCATTAATTTTTTATTATCTGCATCAGCGTTAATTTTCGTGACCAGTCTTTCGAGAGTACTGGCTTTAGTAATCCATCCCCGGTCTATTTCAATATTGTTGTCCGGGCTCCATGTATAATATGATGATCCCGGTTTGCCCGATAGTTTAGCGCAGGCTCCATGAGCACTCGCCAGAGAGCCGCTGCGTCTTTAATCTAAAGCGTCGGGCCGATAGAATCCTCATTTTCTGTGAAAGGCATCATTAATGCGTCCGTTAAATCAGATTTTGATTTTCTATTCAATTTCAGGTTGTTAAAAGCCTGTTTCCTTACCTTATGCAAAATGGACAAAAATTGCTTTCTTTCAGTTCCAGATAAAACTTCGAGAGCATTGGAAGCACTGCTGTATTTAATATCGTTATTATAAGCTTTGTACCCCTTTTCGGTTATCTGAATCCGGATGATGTGTTTATTATTTTTATCTGAAGCCATCTTGATAAGTCCCATTTTTTGCATTCTCCTGAGCTGGGTTAACGCCGAGTTAGGTTCACGAAACAACCAGGATGCTAATCTTGTGGGGGTAGCTTCTTTCCCCATCGTGTGAAGCATAATCAAGGTAATGGCCTGTTCAGGGGTAATGCCTTGTTTTCTTAGTTCGGCTTCCCTGGCTTTATATATAGCATCGAATGTTTGTTTATAAAGACAGTACAATCTGTAGAGATCTCTGGTCTCTTCAGAGCTATATTCTTTCATCAGATAAATTTCTCTCCCGACCTGTATTAGAAATGAAAGTTTCTTCCGATAATGAAGCTGATAAGAGTACATTATCACGAACAATTGAGTTATTGACTGTGTATGTTATAATTATAATACATCATCTTTTGGGAATTTCATAGTAGAACTTCATAGTAGCAGTTAATTCATTTTGTATCTAATTTTTTGTATAATAATGCTTTTCATAGAATTCAGGGGAAATAAAAAATAGTAAGAGAAAAATCAATAAATTAATTTTAGAGGTAATATGGAAAATAAAATGAACGACGAGAAGAATGAACTTTTAAGCAAATTTGCGGAAGCCAGAGGTGGCGAAATGCCCCTGGGGATTAAGAGGATGATGGAATTAGATCCCGAGCTCTTTAAACGTTACACGGATTTCTCATCACTTCCTTTTAAGCAAGGCCCATTGCCTCCTAAAGTTAAGGAATTTATACTGATTGCTTTGGATGCATCTGTGACCCACATGTTTGAACCCGGACTCCGGGCTCACATGCGGCGGGCCCTGGAACTGGGAGCTACTAAAGAGGAGCTTCTTGAAGTATGTGAGTTGGTATCTCTGATCGGGATCCATGGATCTACTTTAGGAATCTCGGTCTTAGCCGAAGAAATGTCCCGAATGGATAAACAGACAAAATAAACTGTTATTTAACCATCACATTTGAGTGCGCTATTTATAAATATCTAGTCTATTTTGTCTCATTGGTCTGAATTGGAGGAGAAAAGGCCTTTTCCAGAGTAGATTTCGGGTTATTGCGTATTCCATCTTAAAGATTAATGCTTTAGCAATATCCCGATTTTGATAAGAGATAATCCGTAAACGATAAGATCATTAGAAAAGGAGAAATTGAAATGGCAAAGTATCTATTTATAGCCCTGGCTGACTGTTCGGATCCTTCAAGAGAAGATGAAATGAACAAATGGTGGAATGAAATCCATCTTCCGGATGTCCTTTCTACTCCGGGTGCCGTCTGGGGATCACGTTATATGAATACTGACCCCGAAGGAAACAAGCGCCCCAAATATCTGGCTGTTTATGAATTCGAAACCGATGATATCAAAAAAACCGAAAAGGAACTAAATGACGTCTTAACGAAAGCACGACAGGCTGGCCGCGGTACGAATTGTGTGGTGCCAGATCGCAGCGTCCCTATTTCTCGGCCTTTTTTCATGCAAATAACTCCGGTCCAGAAGGCTCCGAAAGCTAAAAAGAAATAACTCATGATCGGGTACCTTTAAAATAATCTGAAAAAAGAAAAATGGAGACATAATGTACGAAATATATGCTTTAAAGGTAGGGGAGCGGGATACAGACAGTCCCATGGTGCTGTACCAGACTGATATGGGCAAAAAAACCACCCTGTTTTACTATTTTCTATGTTTGAAAAATAAAGATCGTGTAATTATGCTGGATACCGGAATATCCCAGGCTGAGATGGCTATCAGAGGGGTAAAAGATACTCCCAGTCGGGAAGAATTGTTGAGCCGCATTAACGTGAATCCCAGGGATGTGGAAGCAATCATACTAACTCATTTGCACAGCGACCATTTCACATCCCCCGAGATCTATCCTAACTGCATCTTCTATGTCCAAAGGAAGGAATTTGCATTTTGGAGTGAAGACGTTCAGCGATTTCCTGTAATCTTTTCCCCACCATTTCTGAATGGCAAACCAGGGGTAGAAATAG
Source organism: Dehalococcoidia bacterium UBA3254 (assembly GCA_002362735.1). Next base: position 1,006 of record DEUU01000398.1, on the reverse strand, counting down.
GGGCTTTACAAAAACTGAATCTTCAGAAACGAGTGAGATTTCTGGATGGAGATACTGAGGTCTATCCAGGTATAAGTACCATCTGGTGTGGGGCACATTCTCCGGGTAGCCAGATGGTCAATGTCCAGACTGCTCGAGGTAGCGTGCTCTGTTGCGCCGATTTTCTGGATGTCTATCGCAACTTTGAAGAATTAATTCCGGTCGGGGTGCTCACCAGCGTCGTGGAATGGATGACCAGCGTCACAAAAATTGAAAATCTGCATTTACCTAAAGAATCGATCATTCCGGGACACGATCCAACGATACTTAAGATGTTCCCTGAGGTGGCCAGGGATGTCGTCAGGATCGCTTAACGCGTTGGAGTGTTTCTCTTAGTATAAAATTGATCAAGATAATAAGAAATAGAAAGGAGAGCAAGTATGAACATCGGTTTTATCGGGTTAGGAACAATGGGTGGTGGAATTGCGGCTAATATTCTCAAAGCGGGTTATTCGGTGGTTGTTTACGACGTCCGTAAAGAGATGGCCCAACCTCTGGTAGCAGCGGGAGCTAAAGTAGCAGATTCTCCTGCCGCCGTAGCCAGGGCCAGTGACGTTATCCTGTCTTCTTTGCCTGGCCCGGTTGAGGTAGAAGCTGTGTCTCTCGGCAAGGATGGCATCATTGAAGGTGTTAAGAAAGGAGCTGTCTATATTGATTTAAGCAGCAATTCTCCTACAGTGATTCGCCGGATCTACGACCGCTTTAAAGAAAAGGGGGCCAGCGTCATGGATATTCCGGTTAGCGGAGGTCCAGCTGGAGCTAAATCTGGCAAGCTGCTTTTAATGGTTGGAGGAGACGAGGATATCTACCAGAATGTACTGCCCCTACTGAAGTGCTTTGGGGACAGAATCAACTATACGGGCAAAATAGGTTGTGGAAGCATCTGTAAGCTAATGCACAATTGCATTGGTTACGCTACTCAGACAATTGTCGCCGAGTGCATGACCCTGGGTATCAAAGCGGGAGT
>DEUU01000419.1:2869-3124 GCA_002362735.1 Dehalococcoidia bacterium UBA3254 | reverse complement strand
TGGGAGCCCCTCCTTTAACCAAGCGGGGTTCGGGGCTAGAGAAGGCCTGTGTGAGGCAAGAGGTAATAGCTTCATTGAATCTTAGTTTTTGGGTCAACATCTGCAGACCGGCCGCCGACGTGCCCAGCCAGCCGGTAACCGCGATTTTATCGCCGGATCGAGCAGTCGACCGGGACAGGTATTTCCCCTCAGGATTGCCGGTGCGTCCGATGACGTTGACGTCGATGAATATCATCGGAGAGCCGCTCATATTGC
>DEUU01000419.1:0-2626 GCA_002362735.1 Dehalococcoidia bacterium UBA3254 | reverse complement strand
ATCATCGGAGAGCCGCTCATATTGCCACCCACTATAGCCGTACCGGTGTTTCTAGCGAGCTGCAGCATCCCCTTATAAAGGGATATGACATTATCTACGTCGGTATCCAGAGGCAAGCCCAGAGATACCAGGGCATAACGAGGGATACCCCCCATGGAAGCGATATCGCTGAGGTTGACAGCCAGAGCTTTCCAACCCAGTTCTTCCCAACTAATGATATCCAGATTGAAATGGATGCCCTGGACCTGGCAGTCCACTTTAGCCAATTGATTATTGGTATCCCCCCGCCAGACGGCGCAATCATCGCCAATACCGTCGAGAAGGTTTTTCCAGGAATCAATCTGATTGTCGCGGCTTTCTTCGATCATCTTAGCCACGATATCAATCATGGCAAACTGGCCAATTTCAGAGATCTTCATCGGATGAAATTATAGCATATTTAAGTTCGGAGTTAGCAGTATGCAGTTCGCAGTCATGAGAGGAGGAATGAAACCAGTATTAACCAGAATTCTCGGCAATGATAACAACACTACGTACTTTACCTTTCTGCATAGCTCCTTTTATGGCTCTGGCCCCACGGAGAAAAGTAAGAGCTTCCTGTCTCTCCGCGGATGAGGATTGAAGAAGCATTTTCCAGACTCCCGGATCCGTCAGGATAGACAAGGCTCCATCCCAGGTCTTAAGGGTATGTTCCGTGATATCTTCAGCATAAGTAATCCGGGAACCGATCTTCCGCAGCCACTGTAAATAAGTATCTAGAGGATAGAGGCGGGATAAGACCATTCCATCAACCACTGCCTCTATATCCGGGTCGTCGGTTAGTTTAGAAAGATTATCATCTAAAGTCCAATCATAAATAATCAGTTTGCCCCCGGGTTCAAGAAATTTAAGAGATGATTTGAGAAATTTTTCCTGGTCGACGAGATGGGTTAGAGCTGCAACTATCCAGATATAGTCGAAGGTTTGCAGAAAACTCATATCGCCGGCATCCATCAGCAGAAATCGGGAGTCTACATTCCGGTCTCGAGCTAATTGGCGGGCAATATCAACCTGCACCGGGCTGATGGTGATGCCGGTGGTTTTGGCCTGCAACTGTTGAGCCAACCAGATGGAGCTCCCACCTATTCCGCTTCCCACGTCCAAAATGGTAGAACCCGGCCGGATATCGGCTTTAGCGGATAAAAACCGGATCAAATTTTCCTGGGCTTCCTCTCTAGTCTCTTTACCGGTTAGATAGTAGCCATCATGGATATGGCAGCCAAATACCTGTAAATAGTAAGGTGATCCCAGATCATAAAAACGGCTTATTTTTGCCTTAAGCGAAGGGACAGCCGGGTTACCGGAAGAAATAGTTTGCATCTCGATTTTTACCACCTTAGTTTCATTATAGTATAGGGGTGGCCTCGATTAGGGAAGGATAGCTGTAATGACAGGGAAAATGACTATATCTTATAATGTAAATGTCGGTTACTAATATTAAGGAGGAATGCCATGGCAAACACCCAGGAGAATCTTCAGGCGGCCTTGGCCGGAGAAAGCCAGGCGAGCCGGAAGTATGCTTATTTTGGGGAAAAGGCAGACAAAGAAGGGCAGCCACAAATCGCCAAACTATTCCGGGCAGCGTCCGAAGCTGAGACGGTACACGCCCGCAATCATTTGAATGCTATGAGCGGCATAAAAACTACAGCGGATAACCTGAAAGAAGCTATCAGCGGCGAACACTATGAATTTTCCGAGATGTATCCCGGATTTATTACCCAGGCTAAAACTGAAACCAATAATCGAGCCGAGAAGAGCTTTGATTATGCCAACCAGGTCGAGAAAATCCATCATAGTCTGTACCAGCAAGCTTTGAAAGACGTGGAAGCGGGGAAAAAACTGGAAAGCAAACCCTATTATGTATGCCAGGTATGCGGAAATACCGTAGAAGGTGAAGCCCCGGATAAATGCCCCATTTGCGGCGTTCCCAAGACCATGTTTAAAAGAATAGACTAGAAGAAAACTCAAATCCCCAAAAATCAAGATCTGAAATGAAAGCTAAGGTAAATAGATACAGATAGGAGTATCCGGACTCCTATCTGCTTTTTATGTTTTAAGTTTGATTCAGGTTATCGAGATTATCGGCTTATCTTCTTGACGAGCTCAAGTTCTTGTTCCCGGGAAGTCACCTTCCCATCCATCCGGGCTTCGAGGATCACTTCCAGCATTTCTTTAATACGCCGGCCGGGAGAAATACCTAACTGGATTAAATCTTCCCCGGTTAGAGCCGTCTGCACATGGCGCAGTTGATTTAAATATTGTTCTATACGCTGTTTTATCAAGACCGAGTCTGTAGCCAGGAGGTTAGCCAGGATGGCAGTTTGGGAATACGGGTGAAGGCTATGATAAATCCGGGTAAGCGATACCTGGGGCGTTGCGAGGCCAGGCAATTCATCTTTCAACTTGAGGGTGTCCAACAAAACCTCTGAGGTTGTCCGGGGGAAATTAAGATATGAATCCAGTGACTCTAAAGCTTCGCGAGACAGACGATAGACCAGAAAGGCCAGATATAACTCGCGGGGTGGGAAAAGGGGTTGAAGCATTCCGCGACCCCGGGCAAAACGCCTGGCGAGCCAGTCTCCCGCTT
>DEUU01000331.1 GCA_002362735.1 Dehalococcoidia bacterium UBA3254 | reverse complement strand
GATGTATATAGTGCCGATGTACCGTGAAGGAGCGGGTGAAATAATGTCTCGTATGCTTAGTTTGGAAGATGCTTTTTCGGTAGCTAAGTCAGCGGGCTTCTCCAGCGAAATTTGCTCCGGACACCGCTTATTAAACGCCATGGCTTACCAGGGATGGCTCCCCAGAGCGGATGCTTTTATTTGGAGCAATCTGGTCTGTGACCTGACCGCCAAGTCAGGAGATTATCTGGTTAAAACTTACGACCGTCCCGGCCTGTATTTGGACCGACCTTATCATGATACTCCGGAAGGGCGAAAATACTATGTCAACGAACTGGAATCCATGATCCATTACCTCGAAGATCTTACCCATCGAAAAATGGACCCGGACCGCTTGAAAGAGGCGATGGAATACTCCCGGCGATCAACAGAAGTATTCCGCGAAATTTGCGAACTCCGGAAATCGATTCCCTCACCTATGCGCAGTCATCATTTGATTGAGATGACCCTGGCACAATTGTTGCTTTCAGGGACTTCAGAACTGATTAACTTTTATGAAGTAATACGCGACGAGATGAAAGAAGAGATACAAAAAACCGTTCAGATCCCGGAGAGGTATCGCCTGATGAATTTCTTTTTTTATCCCAGTTTCCTCTGGAAATTCTTGAATATTATGGAAACGCAATACCATGCCTCGATGGTTGCCGAGCCTCATTTGTCTCTCTGGTCGGATGCGGAAATTGATCCATCGCGACCTCTGGAGAGCCTGGCAAATAAAGCTTTTGCCTTGACAGATACCGGCCCTTTGTGTGGAGTTGCCGAAAAGGCGGTCAAACAGGCTAAGGCATACCGTGTGGATGGAGCTATTTACTGGGCGCATTTAGGCTGTCGGCAGACCTGTGCCACGATCAAGATAATAAAAGATGCTTTGTTAAAAGAAGGTATACCCACACTGGTGATAGACTGTGATCTGGCGGATTCTACCATTGTTAGCGAAGAGGAAATAACTGCTAAAGTCGAACAGTTTTTGGAATTGCTGGATGATAGACGCACTTAGTAGAGGAGAAAAATGATGAAACTGTTGAATCAAACTGCTATCGTTACCGGTTCCAGAAGAGGTATTGGGAAAGCTATCGCGAAGGCCTTAGCCGCAGAAGGATCGAATGTTGTAATTTGCGATGTTAATCAGGAAGATTGCGAATTAGCAGCTAGTGAGATCAGAGAATCCGGCGGTAAAGCCATCGCAATAAAATGCGATATTACGGTAAAAGCCGATGTACAGAAGATGGCTGTCGAGGTAGTGACTAAATTCGGCAAAGTGGACATTCTGGTAAACAACGCGGCTTATGGCGTAATCAAGCCTTTCGTGAAGATTACTGAGGAAGATTGGGATCAGGTTTTCGATGTAAATCTGAAAGGCACTTTTTTATGTACCCAGGTTGTGGCGAAGAATATGATCAAAAATAATGGCGGCCGCATTATTAATATCGCCTCTGTGGCTTCAGGAGGAGGTGGAGGTTGTCCACCCTTAATGGCCCCTTATATAGCCTCCAAAGCCGGTGTTAAAGCCCTTACCGAAACGCTGGCAATCGAGCTCGCTGACTTCGGTATCAATATCAATGCTATTTGTCCCGGGACCATAGATTCCGGCATTCTTCCTGAATCTATTAAACAAAGATCTCTCAGAACAATCCCCAAAGGCAGGCTAGGGCTACCGGAGGATATTGCCAATATGGTTGTATTTTTAGCTGCGCCTGAATCTGACTATATTACCGGAAGTATTTTTGTGGTGGATGGAGGTATTTCGAAATTGGCGGCGGGTTCAACCAGGTAATCCGGAAGAAAAAGATCACTTTTTTCGGAATAAATAATTTGGACAACTTATTCAATCTAAGGCATTTAACTTCTGAAGGAATTTTTGGTGTTAGTGTAAGAGAAGGAGGTGATTGTGAAATCGTTTACTGAATATCTGTGGTTTAATACGAAACAGCATCGCGAGTATATCAACATCACAGATAAAGTCAAAGATATGATAGAACGCAGTAAAATCAAGGAAGGTTTTATACTGGTTTCGGCTATGCATATCACGGCGGGTGTGTATGTGAATGATGCTGAAGAAGGGTTGATACAGGACATTGATGAATGGCTGGAAAAATTGGCCCCTTATAAAGCGGACTATAAACATCACGCTACCGGTGAGTCAAATGGAGATGCCCATCTTAAAAGTCTTCTGGTTCATCATGAAGTTATGGTTCCCGTAACACATGGCTTTCTGGACCTTGGTCCCTGGCAACAAATTTATTACGCCGAATTTGATGGTCAACGCAAGAAAAGGGTTGTACTGAAGTTATTCGGAGAATAAGCTAAAATATAAACAAAATAAATAAATTTGTTTAAGGAAGTCATAAAAGCAGATGATGCTGGAAAAGAATCTCGCACAGTTCATTGTCGAAAGCAGGTATGAAGACCTTCCCGAAAAGACAATCAACATTACCAAAAATGTAATTTTGACTGTAGCCGGAACGACGATTGCAGGAGCTACAGCCGAAGGCTGCAGCGCTGTATTCGATCAGGTCAAAGAATGGGGCGGAAACAAAGAGGCAACGATATTAGTTCACGGAGAAAAGGTTCCGGCTCATAACGCTGCATTGGTCAATGGCATGATGTCCAGATCTTTAGATTTTTGTGACGTTCTGCCTCCAGGATTGCATATCGGCTCATCTTCCTTTCCAACCGCGTTAGCCGCCGCCGAATTGATCGGTGGATGCACAGGAAAGGAATTTCTTACAGCCCTGGTGGTGGGGACAGAAGTTGCTGTGAGACTGAATCTTTCGGATAAAGAATATAATGGATTCGATCCAACTGGAGTATGCGGCATTTTCGCGACCGCTTCCATCGCCGGGAAATTATTGTATTTAGACGTTAACCAACAACTGAATGCGCTGGCTCTTGCTTTTAACCGGTCAAGTGGCAGTTTTCAAAGCAATATCGATGGTTCTCTGGCAGTACGTTTAATCCAGGGTTGGACAGCCCAGAGCGGGATAGTCTGCGCTCAGTTAGCGCAAAAAGGGATTAATGGTCCTCATAATTTTCTCGAAGGAGTGTATGGTTATTTTCACCTATTTGCCAGAGATAAATTTGATGCTCAGCAGGTTGGGGGAGATCTCGGAACGAGATTCGAACTGGAAAAAACGGTCTTTAAGCTGTATCCGAGTTGCGGAGGTACGTTAGCGGGAACAGATGCTATTCTTGACATAATAAGAGAGTCAGATCTGCTTCCGGAAGAAGTTGAGCAAATTGAGATCAGACTAACCCCTTATATCTACAATCTGGTAGGGCACAATTTCAAGATTGGATCTAACCCCAAAGTGGATGCTCAGTTCAGCATCCAGTACTGTCTGGCCGACGCCTTACTCAGACGAAGCTCAAAATTGCAACATTTTGACGAATTATCGGTTAAAGACCCCGCAATTATGCCGTTGATTGAAAGGATCAAGGTAGTTGCTGATTCAGGTTTGAATTCAAGACGGGATACTGCGATAGAAATGAAGATTGTCACTAAGAATAGAGGTATTCTGGGAAAAAGTGTATATATCCCTCGCGGATTTCCTGAAAGACCCCTTACTAAAGATGAACATCACGTCCATTTTCAGGATTGCATATCTTACGCGAAAAAGAAATTGCCACCGCGAAATATTGAAAAATTGGTGACATATATTGAACATCTAGAAGACATCGACGATGTGAGGAAAATTATCCCACTTTTCCTCAGTGAATAATTGGATGAAGATTTTAAACCGTCCCAGTTATATTGCTGCTTGGTAAATATTTCATTCACTCAGGGTTACTGAATCAAGCAATTGTGTATCCACCGTCCACCGGGAGGCAAACACCATTTACATAAGATGACTCGTCAGAGCATAACCAGAGTGCGACATCGGCCATTTCCTCCGGCTGAGCCAGGCGTCCAAGAGGTTGCAAAGCAGTCATTTCTTTGAATTGTTCGGGGTCGTTACGCAGCGTATCTTCGGTTAATGGAGTCATGGTTACAGCAGGACAGACAGCATTTGTCCGGATACCGTATGATGCATATTCCAGAGCTGTGACACGGGTCAACTGATTAACACCGCCTTTAGCCGCTGAATACGCTGCAAGTCCTTTAGCGCCGATAATGCCACCGATAGATGAAATATTTACTATTCGGCCAAATTTCTGTTTAACCATCTGAGGAAGCTCGTACTTCAAACAAAGCCAGACTCCCTTTAAATCTACAGAAATAACTCTGTCGAAAGCTTCTTCTTCTATCTCGTGAATCAGTGATGGTTTATGCCCGATGCCGGCGTTGTTCACAGCTATGTCCAACCTTCCAAAAGTATCAATCGTTGTTTTTACCAGCGCTGCAACTTCATTCGCTTTAGAAACATCTGTCTGAACGAAAATAGCGTTTCCACCATGCTTATTAATCTCATTGGCTGTTAAGATTCCGCTTTGCGGGTTCAAATCTGCTAACGCTAAAATAGCCCCTTCTTTGGCGAACTTCAAAGCTGTAGTTTTACCAATGCCGGAACCCGCACCTGTCACCAGACAAATCTTATTTTGAAATCTAACAGCCATATTTCCTCCTCATCTTAAACGTTAAAATCCGGTAAAAACCATTATATCAAAATATTATTCATGCGCCTTAATTATTTAGGTAGAGGGATGGAGTCAGATTGCTAAGAAACCGCCATCCATGACCAGTACCGTACCGGTGACAAAGGAAGTCTCATCTGAAGCCAGATATAACACTCCCGGAGCTACAGTTTCAGGTTCAACCAGATAATTCATGGGCGCTTTCTTAATCCAATTCTTCGGGTCTTCATTGATCGCATTCGGATCACCTCCCCAGGCTTTAAACAGCATCGGAGTCTTAACGGCACCCGGGCAGTAAGCATTGATTCGAATCTTGTATTTTCCTGAATATTCATAAGCAGCGGCTCTGGTAAGATTGATGATACCGGCTTTGCTGGCACAGTAAGCAGCGTTATCGGGGATGCCGACTACGCCGGCGGGAGAAGAAGTGTTAATAATTGATCCACCTCGGGCGAACATTTGCGGGACCTCATATTTCAAACACAGGAAACAACTCCTGAGGTTGGTCCGGATGACCTCCTCCCAATCTTCCAGCCTGGTCTCATGAATTTGTTTACCAGTATTCTGCATCCCGGCATTATTAAATGCAATATCCAGCTTGCCATATTTCCTGATGGCAGTATCTACCAGATTTTGCACATCTTTTTCTACCGTGGTATCGGTCTTTACTGCAATCCCTTCACCGCCGGCTGCTTTAACCATCTCAAGCGTCTCATTGAGACCATCGATACTCCTGGCAGCTATCACGACTTTTGCTCCCTGTTTGGCAAAAAGGACCGAGACCGCCCGTCCGATACCCGAGCTAGCCCCGGTTAAAATCGCTACTTTACCATCTAGTCTGAACATCAATAAATTCCTCCTATATTTTCACAGTAAACTCGCAGGAATCAGCTTTGATCGCGATCCAGATCATGATTTTATAAACTGTGTTTTTCGACGCATATCTTGGAAAGCAAAGGATGTTATTTGAAGCTAATAAAATTGTAGATTGTATATACCGGTAAGTCAAGATAATTGAAACTGGATATTAAAACCGCCTGTTTCGCGGTTTGCAAATTGGTTTTTCTTGAAGTAATATGCAATCAAAATAGCATAGTCTATCTGTTCGTTGATATAATTACTCCTGATAATAATCTTCAAACCGATGGTGCTTTTTGATCAGATGATTTTTTATAAAATTTAGTTGTAATTTCTAACAAAGGAGAACAATAAGCATGAAAGACGGACAATTTGTTGGATATGGTATACACCACAATGCACTGGGTGTCAAAGATCTGGGTGTAATGAGGTCTTTTTACCGGGACGTACTGGGATTTGACACCGTTTTTGTGGATTTTCCCCTCGCTGAATATCCAGCTCTGGATGATATAACTCGATTTCCTCATACGAAATATCAGGCTGTATTATTCAATCAGAAAGCAGGGGGAATCATTCTGGAGCTTATGCAAATGCATGAGCCGCTGGGACGCCCTATCCGCAAAGATTTTAAATACGGGGACATTGGGCAAGCAAAAATTAGTATCGCGGTACCGGACGTAGAACAAGTCTACAAGGACCTTAAAGGAAAAGCCAATTTTTGTTCTAGTCCGAAGGCTGTAAAGATTCCCGGGTTTGGCGATTATCATTTTGTTTATTTAAGAGATCCGGAAAACAGCATGGTTGAATTGGTTTCTGCGGCGAAATTGCCGGTTAAAGGTAAATTTGGCGGGATGCAATGGGTGGGAGTAAGCGTTACTAATCTGGAAAGATCTATTGCGTTTTACCAAAATATTTTGGGAATGGATATCATGTTTATTGACAAGAACGATGGTTTTTCCGGTCTCGTAGACGAGATTTCAGGCGCCAGACAGACCAAAGTGCGCTCATGCATTCTGGCAACCAGCAAAGGTCCCAATATGATTGAACTTTTTGAGGTTTTGGAACCTCGGGGGAGGTCTATTCCTTTTGCCACCCGCTGGGGTGATTATGGCTTTGCCCAGATTTGCTTTAACGGTAAACAAGGAGTGGATATTTCCGAGATAGCCGCTTATTATGAAAAAAAGGGTATAGAATTTATGTGTGATCCTAAACGGATGCATGACGAGCGGGATGGGGCTTTCTTTTATATGAAAGACCCGGATGGTGTGCCAATAGAATTTTTGAATTTTCTGAAATAATCAGGCTTAACATTACTTTAGGAGAGTGAAAATGATTAAAAGAGTAGACCATGCCATTATGGTTGTCAGGAATCTGGAAGCCTCAACCAAAATATTTACCGATGCTTTGCATACTGACCCAGGCCAAGGAGTAGGAGGATTCGTTGCTGACCTGCCTAAATTCCGCGTAGCGATGTTCCCCTTTTTAGGAAAGGCTCGTGTTGAGCTCATTGAACCGAAAATGAATGTAGAAAGCCGGTTTAAGAAATGGCTACAAGAAAGGGGCGAAGGCGTAATGGGGATTTCCATCTTTACCGATGACCTGAATGTGGAAATTGAGAATTTAAAGAAAAACGGCTATAAATATGAAGAAGAAGTCAATCCTTCCCTTTTCCCTGACCACCCTTTTCGGATTCTATGGGTACCTCCTATGGATGGTACTGGAGTCTGGATCGAATATGCGGATGTCCACGATCTTCCGGCTTTTGAACAATAATTATTTACGTTAGAGAGTCAAAGAAAAGGGCTATATTAATCGATTTAGCCCTCATTTTTGTACTTAATCCGGGTTAAGAATTTATTTTTTAGTTACTGGCAGTTAAAAAGCTCTATTTCCAGACCCAGGTTTAGGTTTTCCAAACCGGGACATAATAAGCTTGGGTAAGCCCACTATTCCGTCTCGCATCACATAGAAAACCACCAGCAGTATTCCGGCCGTAACATAAGGAATGAATTGTTTCAAACTACTCAATAAAAGTGGAGTAATTACAAGCAGAGCTGTACCAATAATGGGACCAGAAAAGCTGCTGATCCCGCCAATTAAAGCGTAGATGAACAGCCAGAAGCTGGCCATCATATCAAAGCTGGTCGGGGACAGCGTAAAATTATAGTGAGCATAGGTTGCCCCCGCAATACCGACAAAGAAGCAGCCTATAGCTAGCGCTAATACTCGATACCAGACTTCACTAATGCCAACGCTGGATGCCACCATATGTGATTGGGCTATAGCTTTTAAGGTAAGACCAATGCGGCTGAATTCAAATCTCCACAAAGCAAACAAACAAATCACCATGAAGCCCAGGAAGAAATAATAGTAAGGCGTTTTATCAGTAGTTGGAAGGAGATGAGGTATATTTACCAGACCTCCCGCGCCAGACGTCCATTTGGTCAGGACAATTATGAGTTGAATAACACCAAGACCAAAAAAGAGGCTTACCATGGCATAATAAAAAGCTCTTAGCCTGGCAAAAGGATAAGCAATAAAACCACCAATAATCATTGCCACTACTCCACCGAGGGGAATAGTGAGAAAGACGGGCCAGCCTAGCAATTTGGCTGTGCATGCAGAGGTATAAGCACCGATAGCCATATAAGCACCGTGGGCCAGAGGATACTGGCCGGATGTTATTACAAATCGTAAACTGGAAGCAGCTATAACGTAGATAAAAGTCAGGATCAGGACATGAAGTAAAAAGGGATTCTTAATACCCAATGGCAGTAAAGCCAAAGCGATCACAATCACGCAATAAATAAGTGGCTGAACGAAATTTTTCTTGCGCGCGATTTCGGTTGACTTTTCAGATGTGCTCGCAATCTCGGCCTGTTTCTCTGTTATACCCATATATCTTTGTAAAACCCTCTAGCTGAACTCCCGGCCAAAGAAACCTTGAGGCCTAAATAGTAGAATAACGACAATAATCGCTAAACCAATCACCGTTCCCATAGCACCGCTAGAATAAAGCGGCACAACGGCATCGATGGTGCCGATAAGCAGACCGGATAATAAGATTCCGCCAATACTGCCGATACCGCCCAGAATCACCAGTTCCAGAGCTTTAACCAGCATATTATCTCCCATAAAAGCATTAAGATTGAAGAGTGCTCCCATCAGGCACCCCGCAATGGCCGCCATTCCACAGGCAATAGCACAAGCAATAGCAGCCACCCGATGAACGCTGATTCCTTGCAGTTTTGCGCCTTCCAGATTTTGGGAAACTGCTTGCATTTGCAAACCATATTTTGTATTGCGGGTAAACCAGATTAAGGATGCTAGCAGAACACCGCCGATAACGAACGTAAGTACTTTATCCACAGGAAAAGAAAAAGTGGCAAACTGAATGAGACCTGGAGCGAAAGACGGTAACGATCTCGCTAAATATCCCACTGTGTTATTAACGCTATTTTGCAGTATAAGGATGATGGCCAAACTAATAATAATCATGCGATCCAAATTACCGGTAGCATAGCGGAAAAAATATCTTTCAAGGACTATTCCCAATCCGGCGATAATAATTACTGCTAAGAATAATGATATCCACTGATTTATTCCATAAATGACTTCAAATTGATAGCAGAGATAACCGGCAACCATATAGATAACGCCATGAGAAAAATTAAGGAACCCCATAACATTCAGTAAAAAGGCAAAACCTAATGCTACTACGATATACATAGCTGAAATCAAAAGGGCATTTACAAATGCGGATGAAACTAATTCCATATTTCTCTTTCTTTCACCGTATTACATTTTTAACCTAATACTGAATTGAAAAGGGGAGTGGGTCACTCCCCACCCCCCGAGCATTTTAACACCTTCGATTCTATTATGTCTAGTTTACGGCATTGCTCCGACATCGATCCAGGCACCGAAGACGGGTTTGCCATCAACAAGCTGCCAAACCTGATCAGGATGAGCATAAGCATGCTGGATACCATAGGTCTTCAGACCCCCCTGATGGGCTGTACCATATGGTGTTTCCATAGTGGGCATCTGTTCCCATGCATTTTTAACGGCAGTAGTATCCAGGCTGTTGGCTTTCTCAATAGCTTGTTTGAACATGTAAAGGACATTGATAGCCTGAGAATGAATAGAAGTTGGTCCACCGGCTGTCTTATATCTTGCATCGATAATTTGCTGCATTAAAGGCGGGGTGTTAGGCGCGCCATTATACATGCCTGTACCGAAATAATTGGTAGCGGAGGATGCGCTGGAGAGCGCAATAACATCCGTTGGCGCGCTGTCTCCAGAATAACAGAAAGGCAAGTTGGACCCTAACTGGCGTACCGCTTTTAAAAGACTGCCGCAATGCGGCGGAGTCCCGTTGGCGAGGAATATCATATCCGGTTTAAGGTTCAAGACTTTAGTAGCGATTGGGGTGAAATCAACTTGATCATTAGCAAAGGTAATCATGTCACCTTTGACGGTAATCCCAGCTGCTTGAAGCATGGGTTTGACATGGTCAAAGACATACTGCTGGTTACCATCATCCGGATGAAGGAAAGCCACTGTTTTGACCGTCGTATATTTTTGCTGAATGAACTTGATATTCGTCAGAGCATGTTCCAGAGCTGAGTTATGGCACAGAAAAGTGTAATCCATGCCTGCGCTCAATTCCTGGGGAGTACCTGTAATAAAGGTTAGACCGCGAATGACTTTATTGGGTTCGGTAATATCCTTCGTGGGTGGGCTAAAGAAAGCCGAAGGGGCAATCATGAATTTTACTTTATCCTGGAAGACCAGCTGGTTGGCTCCGGCGGTGACGGCATTGATATCACTCTTGAAATCATATACAACGAGTTGAATATTATATTGTTGACCCTGTACTTTAATACCGCCGCCAGCGTTAATAATACTCGCAGCCAATTGAGCTTCATCTCCCTGTACTGCATCAAAACCTGAGAAGAAACCGGTTAGGCCGAAGAGAGCACCTATTTTTAGAGTTTGAGGTGCGGAGGTGGTGGTGGGTGGTGCTGAAGTAGTGGGTGGTGCGCTGGTAGTTGGAGGTGTACTGGTAGTTGGGGGAGCACTGGTCGTCGGAGGAGCGCTGGTTGTTGTTGTCGGTGCGCTCGTGGTTGGCGGTGCAGTGGTCGTCGGGCTAGCCGGGCTCGAACATCCGGATAAGATTAAACCGGCCACAAGTAGGATTACCAATGGGACCAAGAGTAATTTCTTCAATTTTTTCCTCCTTAAATTTTCGTGATTGACGAACCCCAATCCTCTTTGATTATTTGAATATTGTAATCATTATACTGACTTATTGTCAATGGTTAAAACCCTTTCCTAACCTACCAGTCAGTAAAGAAAATATTTAACCTCGAATAATCCTTGTTCCTAATATAATTCACCGGATTTGATTAAAATATGGCAAAATAATTTGCTTATACCATATATTAATATTATATGCTGATTCTGCAATAAAAAGAGAGGTTAGACCCTATTGTTGAGAAAATACTTCTAAAATAATCCATTTGATCAGATTTATTTCATGAAAGAAAGCACTGATCAGCTCGTATGTAATTAGATCCCCAGTTCTTCACCTATTAATACCACGTTTATTCGGTCCTGGTTCCATGACATGGCGCCTTCAATAATGACAGTGGCACAGCAAATTCTATTTTCGTGGCGGCAATCCACACACTTACCAGTATGTACACAGGGTAAGTTCTCAAATTCAGTCCGATTGTGTTTCATGACGTGGCGGATGGCATTCACCGGAGCAGCGATATTGCGAATTCTTTCTCTGGCAGATTCCTCATCAGCCACAATTTTATTCGCACCAATAACCAATATCACTTTGCGCGGGCCGAAAATGATAGGAGCTACTCGATTTCCCATTCCATCCGTATTGACCAGTTTACCATCCAGAGTAACGGCATTAGTTCCGGTAATAAAAATGTCTGCCGTAAAAGCTTCTCGCTCCATGCGAGACCTTTCTTCACTTCCATGAACCATCTCTCCTTTGGCATCTCTTTGAAAAGTGTCAACCACCTTGTTCTGATTACGTTTGGTTAATTCTTCCAGGATTCCTAACTGTTCCACCGTCATAGAATCGCCCCGAACCACCAGCGCACCCGGAGGTATCATTTGCATCACCGTGTTTAAAGCTTCACTTTTATCTGCGGCATAGAACCCATTTATGTTTCTGCGCAGCAAGTTTTTAATTACTAGCTCTGACCGTAATTGATAATATTGTTTCTTTTCTTGAGTAATATCCAGTTCATCCATTTTCTTCCCTTTCCATAAGCTATTGCCTTGTATTTTAGGTTGTCGAAAGGGCAATAGTCAATACAATTCTTTCAGAATCAGATCGATGCATCCCTGGATAGCCGATTCAACTTCGACTGTGCAAGTCTCGCTAAAAGTGTCGATATTCTGGACTTCAATACCAAAAATAATAATCTGTTCTGGCATGCTTAAGCCCAACCTTTTGCCAAGTTCTATTGCGTTACCCAGACTGAGATCGTGAAGGGATACGGAGTGTAGAGTGGAATTTAATTCTGAGGGCGAGACTCGGTGAATGGTGCCGGGTTTACTCTTACCCGTCTTAACGGCATCAATTATAATCACCTTGTCATAGCCGGATAACAAGTCTACAATGTCTAATCCGGCTGAACTGGTTTCGATGATAGTAGTATCAGATCTTTTGATCCGCCCGGCAAGTGTCCTGGCGATATGGTTACCCACACCATCATCGCACAGAATGGGATTGCCGAAGCCTACTATCAGTGTTTTCACGATGTTTATTATACCTGTAAATTGCGAGTTAAGCGCTGTACGAACTGGCCCTGGCTGTTACGAATGATTACTTCCATCGGCATCTGGCCGGATAGAGTGTGTGTAGCGCAGCCGAAGCAGGGGTCATACGCCCGCCATGCCATTTCAATCCGGTTGAGCAGACCTTCACTTACCTCTTTCCCGGGTTTGATTAGACCCATGGCGGCCTTTTTTACGGACATATTTATTGAAGCCGCATTGTTGACCGTAGCCACAATTAAATTAGCTTTCTGAATGATACCCTTTTCATTCGTGGTATAGTGATGAATCAACGTACCCCGTGGAGCTTCAACCACTCCGATACCTTCATCGGGAGTGGCTTTGGGAATGAAGCGGTAGCTGGGAGAGG
>DEUU01000006.1:6259-7282 GCA_002362735.1 Dehalococcoidia bacterium UBA3254 | reverse complement strand
GCTCTTTTCATCAACATACTAGGAGCACTCCTCCACTGCTTTGACCAGACCATTTTCGGTCTTAAACTGCGTCTTGAGATTTTTTACTTCTAATAATCTGGTCAATTTCTTTTCCTTTGAAATTCTGTATCAGGATTTTTATCTCAAAAAGAATCCGGAATAACGAATGAACTCGATTTTTTACCGTTGATTTATTACCATTTTGCTTTTACATCACCTCGTCGGGGTCCAGCATATGAAAACCACAACTCACGATCAGATTTTGCCCGGTGATGGCACTTGAATCATCCGAAGCCAGGAACAGAGCTGCCTTACCAATCTCATCTGGCATAGCGACTCGTCTTAACGAATAGTGCTGTAATATCTTGGTCATCATCTCATCATGGGATATATTTAAAGGTTTGGCTAACATATCGATGATAGTCGAAAACTTTCCAGTGTCTGTAGCAGCCGGGCTGAGGCTATTAACGCGAATATTGTATTTACCCACTTCGATCGCCACTGTCTCGGTTAAACCATTAATTCCCCATTTGGTTACACCATATGGGCTTCTTCCCGGGACCCCCTTAACGCCGGCGATGCTGCTGATATTGACAATAGCCCCACTTTTACAAGGAATCATATACTTCAGAACCTCACGGATGCATAACATTGTTCCCGTCAGGTTGGTGTTCAAAGCTTCATTCCAAAACTCGAGAGTCATTTCCGAAACGTTCACAGAACGTTCCTGGGTAGCAGCGGCATTATTAACCAGGAAATCTATTTTACCAAAATCGGATATAGTCTGTGCAACCATTCGCTGCACCTGCTTTTCATCTCCAATATCAGTCTGAATGGCTTCTGCCTTTCCTCCATCCTTTTTGATTTTATTGACTACTTCTTCGAGGTGGCCCAACGAACGTGAAGCCAGCACGACGGTGGCACCTTCAGAGATAAAAACGTTAGCGATCGCCTCTCCAATCCCGGTCCCACCTCCGGTAATGATGCCTACTTTATCTTTTAATCTCATCTGTTTCCCTTTAT
>DEUU01000006.1:0-5966 GCA_002362735.1 Dehalococcoidia bacterium UBA3254 | reverse complement strand
CTTTCCTGCCACTATTATGTTGATTAAATTTTAAGTGCATTCCTTTCTTCTGCCGACAGACTCTTCTTAAATTCCTGGACTTTTACCTGCCCCTTGTCAGTCACATAAGCTTTTCCATCCGAAATTTTCATGTGGCCAACGAGTGTTAATTCTTCAACCAATACCTGTACCATTATTGGGGATAATGGAGGGTATATATCTAGTATCTCCTCTTTTGAGAACTGGTTCAGTATTTTTTCCGTTTCAACGCCTTGTTTATTTAATACCTTGTCAAGTATCATCATCTGTCTTCTAAAGAATGTTTTAGCATAACCGCCATCGGCTACGTCAAAGGCCTCAAGCTCAACCACCACTCCAGTTCTGGGATCCGGGCAAGTTATCCTTACCGGACGTCTAACCCTTTCCTTGACCGGCGGCCACTTGAATTCGTCACTCCCTATCAAATTTGCCATATGATACTGCGAAATATCATTATAGCCTTCATAAACCGCCCTGAAGCCCAACCCGTCATATATTTTTTTACTCGGGTCCTTCTGACTGACAGGTGCATAGTGAACAGCCAGAAAATTTATTGGCTCTATATATCTGGGGCCGGCGGCATAAAGAATAGCAGCTTTTTCTGTAACCTTGGGCCATAGATCGACACATAAATATCCGGTATACGTACCCCCGTCAAAAATGACTTCGTCCCCTATTTTGTGAAGGCAGTGACAGGGGAACTTACTCTCATCTCCTTTGATTTCAACAACGGTGATTTTAACTTTATACATCATTAACCTCCTCGTTAATAGCCGGGAATATTCCATGAGAATCATTTGATTCAATAATTTTAATAACGATCACGATCATCTATCAGAGGTATCTCGGATATTAAGACAGATCTGATACTAAAAAGGCTCAACAGCAAAACAAGGGAAAATAATCCTTCCTAAAATCCAGAATGGGAGGGGGTCATATATCCACGTTGTACGCACCATTTTAAATAATTCAATTCCACTAATAAAATACTCAAGATGCTTTGATTGATGTTACGTCATGTTTATATGAACTTCTATGTGTCAATATTATAACATACGTGTCAATATATAATGAATATAATCGAACGGAAGTCAGGGTCTTTTAATAATTGTCATTACAAGGACCGTAGCGACGAGGTAAACTCCTGACTCTCCATGGGAGATAGCTTCGGAGTGAGAGAAAATTCCTCGGCCTTGAAAAGGTTTTTAGGCAAGCTCTCGCAACGACAGATTAGCATCGCTTTCGTGGGTAATACAACAAAGAAGTTTGAATAGAGTAAGACTCTGCGCAAAAGTATAAATTTCTCGAAGGGTCAGATTTTTAGCGCATAGGTCTTAACGGAGCCTGTGACTTATTTATTAGTGATGTTCTTTTGATCTTTTCCTTTTTTTCTATCTGTAGCGTATTTTCACCATCTAAATTCGGCATTTTGAATGATTTCACTAATTTATTATAGTCATTTAATTTTAACCGCCTCAACCTTATACCTTTATTTCTTAATTTTATCAATAAATACAATAAATATTGGCGTTCGGCTTTAGACAGAGAAGTGAATATTTGGATGGGGGCGAGAAATTCAACCGAATTCAGGAAGGCGTCATAACCCGCTTGAGTGAGGCTAACCTGAAACATATGCTTGTTTTTTGGATGCGGCTCCATTTTAATGAGTCCGAACTTTGTCATGCGCCTGAGAATAATAAAAATTGAATGCGGTTCACGGGCCATCCATCTTGAAAGTTCTGCAGGAGTCGCCTTTTCCCCCAGGCAATAAATGCAAATCAATGTTGACGACTGCTCCGGAGTGATCGCATATTTTATTAATTCTTTTTCCCGATGCATATGGTTGATATCATTTACCTGATGAAGAACGATATGCAACTTAAAAATATCTTCGATCTCTTGGGTGGTAATTTTTCTTGCCATATAATCAATCCACCTAGCAAAATTCATTCCGATACCGGACCGATCCTGGAGACACAACCAGAAAAATTACAAATTTTCAGCCGAAGCTGAGGCAGACAATCTAATGAATAACGTGGGTATTCTAGAACGCTAATCTATTGATTATTAATAGTATGATTTTCGTATAAACCGATCTATTTATAAGTATTCTAAAATAAAAGATTACCCTTTTGCAAGGGATTTCAAATAGCTTTAATTTTGAAGATTTTAATGTTGACAATAAACATAGATGTGCTATAATACCGGGATATAGAACTTCTTTGACGACCAGCGTTCATGCGATTTTTATAAGATTTTTTCATTGACGGAAAAGAACTGTTAAAACACAAACACTTTTAGGGTCTTATGCTCTCAAAACTTTAATCCATTGAAATTTTGAAAAACCATATCCTCTTACTTTTTCGATCATTAGATGAGGTTAGCGTGAGCATTCTTCGAACAGTTGGGTTAAGTAAGGATTTTATCGGATTACGGGCTGTCGACAAACTGGATTTGACCATCGAAAGAGGCCAGATACACGGTCTTATCGGTCCGAATGGTTCTGGTAAGACTACTTTTTTTAATCTGGTTACCGGACTATTACCCGTTTCAGAGGGAAAAATCTACTTTGAATCCAGCGATATAACCAACTTTGCTCCTCATTCCATTACTAAAATAGGGATTGGACGTACTTTCCAGAAAGCCCGCGTCATGGATAGAATGACCGTCATGGAAAATGTGATGGCCGGTTTGCACTGCCGAACCGGAGTTGATATCTGGGGAACTCTTCTGCATATTCCCTTCCGTTCATCAGCACAGGAAACCAGAATCAAAAATAAATCCCTGGAATTATTGAAATTTGTTGGACTGGAGAAGTCGGCCAACCGAATAGCATCTGAGTTGGTTTGGGTCGAACACCAGCTTCTGCAAATCGCCCGAGCCCTGGCCACAGAGCCCAAGCTTCTCATGCTGGATGAGCCAACCGCCGGAATGGGACCTGATGAAACTCAACAGGTAAAAAATATCATTGAGCGGGTACGTGCCAGCGGGATTACGGTAATGGTTGTCTCCCATGATGTTCATCTGGTTACAGGAGTCTCGGATACCATTACGGTCATTGAATTTGGAAAGAAAATCGCTAACGGAACACCGGCGGAAATACAGAAGGACCCGCATGTAGTGGAGGCTTATCTTGGTAAAGAGGAATAACATCCTGACCGTTCAGGATCTGGCGGTCTCCTATGGTCATATTCAAGCTATTAAGAAAGTTGACCTTGCCGTTGATGAAGGCGAGTTTATCGTGTTAATAGGCAGTAATGGATCGGGAAAATCAACCTTACTCAATACCCTACTCGGGAAAATACACCCCAATCGGGGGAGCATTTTTTTTATGGGAAAGGATATTACGAGGTGGCCTACCGAAAATATCGTTGCCTCCGGTATTTCAATCGTACCCGAGGGACGAGGGATCTTGCCACTGATGAGTGTCATGGATAACCTGCAGCTTGGTGCCTATCACGTTAAACATGATATTTCAAATGAACTGCGTCGGGTTTTTAACTTATTTCCGATATTAGAAGAAAGAAAAAAACAGATGGCTGGAACTTTGAGTGGAGGCCAGCAGCAGATGTTAGCTATCGGCAGGGCTTTGATGTCCAGTCCCAAACTTTTACTCATGGATGAGCCCTCCCTGGGACTCGCACCGATTGTCGTTAACCTGGTTTATCAGGTCATACTGGATTTAAAAAAATCAGGTCAAACCATATTACTCACGGAACAAAATGCCCGCAAAGCTCTTAAATATGGTGACCGGGGATATGTATTTGATCTGGGGACTAGCGTTCTTTGCGGTACCTGCCAGGAGTTATCCGAAAATCCTGAGGTATGTAAAGCTTATCTAGGCGGATAGAAATTTTTAGCGAAAGGAATTGAATGGAAAATTTCATCGCTCAATTAATAAGCGGCCTGGCCACAGGCAGCGTTTATGCCCTGATCGTGGTAGGTATGACTTTGTTACTTCTGGCCAGAGGAGTTGTCCATTTCGGTTTCGCCTATATCGTGGTGATGACGGCCTATTTAGGATGGCTTGTCTTAGGCTTAACCGGTAATAATTTATTCATCTCTGTTCCAGCGTTTATCATCATCGGAATAATTCTCACCTTATTAACCGAACCGCTCTTCAGGCCTCTCGCACAGAAGCGTGCTTTCCTGGAAACCCTGGTACTGGGGCAAGGAATCGCGATCGTTTTGACTGACATCTGCTCACAATTTATTAATTTTGGACGCAATATCCCATTCCCTGCCGCGCTGACTGCCGGAGGCGCCAGATTAAGGTTTGGGGTTATCTATTTTACTCTGGCAGATATTTATGTATTAGTCGGCAGTCTTGTTGTAGTATTGATCTTGCTCTATTTTTTGTTCCGTACCAGGCAAGGCAGAGCTATCCGGGCCATGGCGCAAGACCTGGATATCGCACGAAGCCTGGGGATTCCCTTTAATAAAACTGGCATCATTGGATTTGCTGTCGCTGGAACGTTAGCCGGTGTATCCGCTATTTTAGTCGCCATGACTCTTGAAATGGCTTCACCATCGCTGGGAAACGCTTTTGCTACCAAAGCCCTGGTATTAATGCTTTTTGCGGGAATGGGTAATCTCACAGGAGCCATGGTGTGTGCTCTGGGAGTAGGTGTGGTCGAAGTGCTATCTCAATCGTTTTTACCGGGAAGGTGGACCGACGCCGTGGTTTTCGGGACGATTATGATAGTGATTCTTCTGAGACCCAACGGGGTATTCGGAGCTAAGGCCTGATGTTCAATATCAAGTTAATTTAGAGAGGAAACCAGAACAAGATGTCGGGATCATTATTGCTCTATTTGCAAATATTGGGAGTCTATATTTTACTACTCTGGGCTATGTATATACCATTCCGGGGTGGACAATTATTTAATGGTCCATTTTACTGCATGGCGATCGGTGCCTACACTGCCGCCTACACTACTAAATATTTAGGCTATCCTCATGGTGTGGCCATAATTCTAGCTTTATTACTGGCAACGATTATAGGGTTCTTAACTGCCATGGCATTTTCCCGCACCACGGGCATTGTCACAGCGACAGCCTCGATGGCTTTGATATTTATCGTGGTGGCGGTAATAAATAATATAGATTTAATAGGAGCTGCCAGAGGAATATGGGGAATTCCCAAATTCCAGGGTTTATTGCCGGCAATCTATATCTCAGTTGTTATCTGCGGTATAATTATTTTTCGCTTAGAAAGCTCTCGCTTTGGCCGGGCGCTGGAAGCCATGCGCACGGACATGGACCTGGCAAGAACTCTGGGAATGAATCTGCCCAGAATCAGCACTTTTGTTATGACCCTGGCCTCGGCGATAGGGGCTCTTGCCGGTGTCTATTTTGCCTTTACGATGCAGTCAATACTGGCCCAGAATTTCAGTTTTTCTCTGGTGCTAACCATTATGGCGATGCTGTTTATCGGCGGCCGCTACACCATGTGGGGTATACTGGTGTCCGCTCCGGCCTTGTGGGCGATTCAGCTCTGGTTTCCTTCATCGATATCCCAATTCACCAACATCTTTTACGGTTGTTTGCTGGTCATTATTCTGGTATTTCGCCCTGAAGGTATCATTAGTCGGGAAATGCTGCAAAAATTAACCTCCCGGATTAAATCGTGGATAAAAAAGACTAAACCTGTTATTGTTTTATCCCAGAATCATACTGATATTAATTAATAGTTGATACAATATACCGGAATAAATTAAATCACGAGAAGGAGTTAAAAAGATGAAAACCAGCGTCAGAGGAAGTCTAATTGTTAGTTTGGTATTGCTTGTATGTCTTCTAACCACCATGATCTTGGCAGGTTGTTCGTCATCGCCGACCACCACCACGGCGCCAACAACCGTAGCTCCGACCAGTTCGGCGCCCACCTCTACCGCTCCAGCAACTTCAGCAAAACCTTCAACTTCAGCTCCCGCATCTACAGCTCC
>DEUU01000090.1:4105-4342 GCA_002362735.1 Dehalococcoidia bacterium UBA3254 | reverse complement strand
TGTTATCATTTTCGCTTATTAGATCATTTCCAGCTGCTTTGGAATTTTTATTTTGTTGGAAGTAATTGCAAAAACGTTAAAGGAACAAATAGCTAATTTTAATCCGTAATTTCTCAGTTGATGAATCCTGTTTGAGTTACCTGTCTGTTCCGGCTTGATATTCGCTAAAGGTTTTGATGACAATATTTAGGAGGTAAAAGCAATGAAAAGATTCTCGGTCATTCTCAGTCTTCTGGT
>DEUU01000090.1:0-3867 GCA_002362735.1 Dehalococcoidia bacterium UBA3254 | reverse complement strand
TCGGTCATTCTCAGTCTTCTGGTAGTTCTGGCACTGATCATGAGTATCGTCTCCTGCAGCCAGACCCCTGCCGCTACCACCACCGCACCAACTACACAGGCTCCCCCTCCCACCACCTCATCTGCACCTGCTACTTCCGCACCTGCACCTACTACTTCCAAACCACCGACCACCACTGCCCCAGCGACTACTACTGCTCCAACCACCCCCGCGGCATCCACCGTATCAACGGCTAAATATGTTTTGAGTATGGCTCCCTGTAATGTTCCTCAGCCTGCTCCAGATGGATCGAACCCCCCGCCGGCAGGAGCCAGTCTATTTTATCGAAAATACATTGAACTAATAACCGCCAAGACCAACGGTCAGGTGAAAATTGAGCCTTACTGGGCACAGACCCTGGTGCCGGTCAACCAGATTATCAACGGTGTCAGCACCGGTATAGCCGACATAGGCGGCGAAGCTCAGGATAAGGAAGCTGGGAAACTGCCTCTATCCATGGTAGCCATGCAGCCGGGCTTTGGCACTGACTGGTGGGCCCAGTCCATGGCTTTCTGGGACCTGCTGAACCAGGAGCCATTGTTATCTGAATACGGGAAATACGGCATTCTGCCTCTTATCACCTGTATTTATTCCTGATTATAATCTGATCGCCACCAAACCTATTCGTACCTTGGCAGATCTCAAAGGTAAAAAAGATTTCAGCTTCCGGTATGCAGGCCCAAACTCTAACTCTTTTGGGAGCCGTACCGATCGCTATGTCTCCAACCGAGCAATATGAAGGAATGCAGAAGGGGACTATCGATGGCAACACGGCATCTTACTCTCCTATCGCGGATTTTAAATTCTATGAAGTTGCCAAATATATCACTTTATTCCCATTCGGCGGGAAAATGCAGCTCCAATTGATCAGCAAGAACTGCCTGGAATAAACTGCCGGCAGATATCCAGGCTATTTTTAAGGCGGTAATTCCTGACTCGATCCAGGCCAATATTAATTGCTTTTTTGTTAAAGACCAGCCCATGTTCCCAATGTCTCCGGAACTGGTGAAAAGCTAACAATCTGGAGCTTATTAAACCCAGTGCAGAAGATATTGCTGCTCTAAGACAAATCCAGGGCTAAAATGGCTGATCAATGGGCTGTCGATACAGATAAAGCCGGAATGCCGGGAACCAAAGTGACTGACTGATTATCGGGCTTTGATCGCGAAGTATGAAAAAATCAGCACTTTCGCATTCAAATAATTCCTAATCCCGAGTCTTCATTAAAAGATCGTAAAGGTATAAAATCAGAGTACATGGGGTGAATAGCCCTGTGTACTCTGATTATTTAGTAACATTTTGAATCATATCCTGGATCCATTACCGGGGAACATTATGTTTGAAAACTAAGGAGAACGTCAGATTATATGATGGGAAGCGAATTGAATAGTAATTCAGTCTCCGGATACAATCAGAGCTCGAAGGATGCAATCAGCTATACTTGCTGCGGCTATCACTGTTTAAGCCGCTGTATTCTCAAGGTACGAATCAGGAATGGAAGAATTATCGCTTGTGAGCCTGACGATACAATCAACATTGGTATACCTCATGAGGATGGATACATATCTGAGCAGACGATAAATAGTGGCATGATTCAGACTCGTCCTTGCGCCAAGGGATATACTCAAACCCGTATGCTCTATGATCCCAGGAGATTGAAACACCCAATGAAGCGGGCAGGTAAAAGAGGTGAAGGAAAATTTGAAAGAATATCCTGGGATGAAGCTATAGATACCATCGCCAGGAAATTGGAAGAGACAAAGAAAAACCATGGCCCTTTATCGATATTACACCAGCCTTATAGCGGGTTTCAGAGGTGCAGCTTCCCCCTTGCTCCCTGGTTTGGAGCGGGGTTTGCTCCCTGGGGATGCCATTCGCTGGGTGGGTTACAGGAGCCTGAACTCTGGGTATTAGGGAAAGATTTCGTAAACGGAGAACTGGTTCAGGACGAAGCTAATATATTTAAATCCAGGCTGATAGTCCTCTGGGGATCAAACCCCCTTACAACTTTAAGCGGGGGATTCGCTTATAACCTGCTCCGGGCTCGAGAGAAGGGTATACCTATAATTTGCATAGAATCACGATATTCGCCCTCAGCGGAGCTTTTAGCCGACCAGTGGATTCCGATTCGTCCGACCACCGATGTAGCTATGATGATCGCCATGGCCAATGTGTGGTTTAAAGAGAACCTCTGTGATAATGAGTATATTGCCAGAAATGTTGAACCCGGAGGTTTGCGGAAATGGAAAGATTACGTGCTGGGTATCCAGGACGGAGTCGATAAAACCCCGGAATGGGCTGAAATTATTTGTGGGGTGCCTGCGGAGACTATTAAAGAATTCGCCAGGTTATATGCAAGAAGTAAGCCGGTTAATTTGAATGTCGCTGGAGCCATCGGCCGCCAATTCTATGGCGAAAATCCATCTCGAGCCGTGATATACCTGCAAGCCCTGACGGGGAATGCCAGCATACCTGGAGGTACCTGCGGAGCAGAGGCAAGTCTGCATATAGGGCACCCGTCCTTACCGACGCCATCCGTAAACTGGCAGCAAAGGCCGGGAACGTATGATCCGCCACCCTTAACCTGTATCTTCAAGTGGACGAAGGCGGTTAATCTAAAGGAAAAAATGGATAAAGGTGAATTGGCTAAAGAGGAATATAACAATCTTATTGGGAATACCTGGGGTAGTGAAGTACCTAACATCCAGATGGTAATTCTAGAGTCAAATAATCACCTTAACAGTATACCTGACATAAACAGTAATATTAAAGCGATGGAGAAGTTGGATTTTACAGTAGTATTTTCCTATTTTCCGGAAACTCTGTCAGCAAGATATGCAGATGTACTCATACCTCAGATCTCTACGGCTTTCGAAGGTCGGGCTTGCCATTGTGGTCATATGTCAAGCGATTTGTTTTACCAGGGGTCCGGTTTGGGAAATTATTTCATATACCGTCAGAAGTGTGGGGACCCTCCGGGAGAAATTAAAACCAATGAATGGATCTGGACGCAGATAGCGAAAAGATTGGGCCTGGCTGACCTTGCTTACCCACGTCTGGCTAATGTATCAGATGATAAATGGGACGAAAATATCGAAGACCTACACAGGGAAGCTTATGAGGAATGGTCTTTAAGAGATGAGATAGCATCGTTAAATCCTCCGAGCTGGATAGAATTTCAGAAGAGACCGGTTTTCCGATGGGAAATTAAAGACCCTTACTACGCCTTTAAAAAGGGAAGCTCTGGTCCAGATTTTAGTTTTGCTCCTGTTGACCTGAGTACAAATTCGCCTGAAACCAAATTTTTGAACGATGATGCTGGAGAGATCCAGACCGGAACAGAGTCAAAAAAGATAGAGTTCTATTCAAATACTTTAGCTAAAGGTCCCACTTACCTTTCAACCCATGAGTTTTTCCCCCGGACCGGAAAATGCTACGGCGGAGGGAACCTGCCTCCCATGGCTCAGATGACACTGGGAGGTAAAGATACCTTTCACAGTAAAGATACAGAAAAATATCCATTGTTGATGTCAACCCCCCATTCCACGTACCGGGTACATTCTCTATTAGACAACCAACCATTACTGAATAGTGACTGTTACCGACATGCCGTCTGGCTAAATGTCATTGATGCCAGATCACGCGGGATAGCAGATGATGACATGGTCAGAGTGTTCAATGATGTTGGGGAGATGATTCTCCACTCCTATGTAACCTCAAAAGTTATTCCGGGTACAGTCTGCGTTTTTTGGGGCGGTTGGTACATTCCAGGGGAAAACAAGAGCCCGTTAATGCCAAATGGGATAGATACCAGAGGGTCTCCCAACC
>DEUU01000330.1 GCA_002362735.1 Dehalococcoidia bacterium UBA3254 | reverse complement strand
GGCGGTTCAAATCCGCCCATCCCGACCATTTTTATACCCAAAATAGCTTCAATTTTGTTTTTAGCCTTGCAAAAAACTACTTCTAAATTCTTAAACTGTTATACATTTGCCATACATTTTAGCTTTATTTGCTATAGATTTGCTATAGATTTTGTAATAATTAAGGCTATCCCAAAGCTAACAACACAAAAGTCAATAGCTTAAGAAAAACGAAGAGTCTATGCCCTGAAAGACTGACTGAAAGCTGAATATAGCGAGTTTTTAAAATGTTCGTTTTCGGCGGAACGGAAGAATTTCATTAAACCACCCCTTTTTCAGCAGTCTTCAAATGCAGGACTTGAAATTTCGAATTTAGATCAGATTAGAAGATAGAAAATCCAAAAGCCATTAATTTTACTACTTTATTGTTCCTACTTAATAAATATTTTTCTTAATTTATAGGGTAGTCAACCACTGCCAAGGCTGATTAACCGCCCTATTCTAATTTCTTGACAAGTAGCTGGGAATAGTCCTATAATATGCATGTATGCATTATTATGCATATTACGGAGTTAGCTATGAGAAAATTAATTAAAGCTTTCAAGGTGCTCTCGGATGAGACCCGCTTAAGAGCACTCAATCTGGTGTTAGAGAGAGAATGCTGCGTCTGCGAGATAATGCAGGCTTTAAATATCTCACAGTCCAAAGCCTCGCGGGACCTGACCGCTCTTTATGATGCCGGTTTTCTAAAGATGAGAAAAGAAGGGCTCTGGTCATATTATTCTCTGGATACTGAAGAGATGACAGAATATCATAACGAACTGGTGGAAATAATTAACCAAGCTCTCCAAAGTAACAAGACCGTCCTGCGGGATAAAGAACGGCTCAAGACTGCAAAACGTACCAATGTCAGCTGTATTAAGTGTAAATCGGAAGTTGGATAAGAGGAAAGGAAATATGAGTAATGTACCGGAATGGACCTATGAATTTCATGGACATAGATGCCCTTTTATGCCGCTGGGTTACCGTATGGGGGAACGGGCGATGCAGGAACTAGGCGTAGCAAAGGAGAAGGACCATGGTTTCTTCGTGGTTCCAGAGTTGGGTGTTGGTCATCCGCAGATCTGTCTCATAGACGGGATACAGGCAGCCACAGGAGCTACTTACGGTAAGTCTCTGATGGAGAAAACATTCTGGGGCAAGCTGGCAGCAACTTTTTATCATCCTGAAAAAGGCGCTGTACGCTTATCTTTGAAGGCGGACTTCCTGGATGAATTCGGCAGACAGGAATTCTTTGCCTACCGCATGCAGGGAGTCGAACCTTCACAGATTCCGGCTGAAGTGGCCGCCAAAGCTCTTGCATGGACAGATGCTCAATCGGACGAGAAGGTCTTCAAGATCGAAAAACTTCCCAATTACCAGTACAAACGGGCAAAGGGTTCCTTCAATAAAGCTAAATGTGTTAAATGCGGCGAATACGTCTTTGAGCGCTATGTGCGGATGGTCAATGGGCAGCCTCATTGTATCCCTTGCTCTGGCTATTAAATTCCGTTAGTAAAACAGAGGGCGGGCTAGTCCCTTCTCGTGAATAAGGAAGTACACATCTCATGAATCTGGAATCGCTCTTAATTATTATCGCTATTGTTTTTGCCATCGCCTTTTTCTTTTCCATGTTCGGTCAGGGCGGCGGTTCGATCTATACCCCGGTATTATTTCTCTTTGGCTTTGCTTTGCTGGTTTCGGTCTCTACCTCTCTGATGCTAACTTTCCTGACATCGGTGTCAGCGGGTTATGTTTTTTACCGTAACAAGATGATTGATTTAAAGAGAACTCTTTTATTTATTCCGGGAATCATCATCGGATCCCTGACAGGCTCGCTCATAGATAATCTTCATCTGGTTAGTACCGACTTTTTGTTATGGCTCTTTGTGGCCTTTCTGATTATTGCCGGGATAAGAATGGTCTATTCATTCAGGGAAAAAGGAAAGACGGAAGGGTCTTGCCCGACAACTTTCTCCAAACGCATGTATGCCTTGATTATTGCGGTCAGCTTCTTGATAGGGACGCTTTCCAGTATGCTTGGAATAGGTGGCGGCATCATTATTGTTCCTTTTATGGTATATATTTGTAAATATCCATCCCGATGGGCAGCTGGAGCCTCCCACGTAATTGTTGCTTTCTCGGCGCTTTTCGGAGTAATCGGCCATTCAGCTTTCGGTAATTTAAATGTTCCCCTGGTATTATCTGCGGGGGCAGCCGTACTTGTAGGCGGCCACCTTGGCGGCAGAATTGGAGTCAGGATGAAAGCTAATACCATGAAGATAGGGATTGGGGTAATCATGTGGGCACTGGCAGCCCAGATAATCCTGAAACAATCAGGGTATTTTGGATAAATTAAAATAATTCGGGATAAAATTATAATCCAAGCCGAAGATTTAATTAAGGAATTGATTGAGAAATGAATGATCAGACCTGTAAATCACCTGGATTGTCTTTCCTGGATCGCTTTTTAACCCTGTGGATCTTTCTGGCCATGGCCTCAGGGGTCGGCCTGGGTTATTTTGTTCCGAGTGTCTCAAAATTTATTGATTTCTTATCCGTAGGAACGACTTCCATTCCTATTGCCATCGGCTTAATCTTGATGATGTATCCTCCCCTGGCGAAAGTGAAATATGAACAACTGGGTCAGGTATTCCGTAATTGGAAGGTGTTAGGTCTTTCTTTAATTCAGAACTGGGTAATTGGACCTATCTTGATGTTCCTTCTGGCAATCTTATTCCTGGGTAAAATCTGGCCGATGCCGGAATATATGATGGGACTGATTATGATCGGCCTGGCTCGCTGTATTGCCATGGTGATTGTTTGGAATGAATTAGCCAAGGGTAATCATGAATATGCGGCTGGGCTGGTAGCCTTTAACTCCATTTTCCAGATTCTTTTCTATTCGGTTTATGCATATGTCTTTATCACCATCCTGCCTAAATATTTTGGCCTCCAGGGTTCTGCTGTAGACATTACCATTGGACAAATCGCTCAAAGCGTTTTTATATACCTGGGGATTCCCTTTTTTGGCGGCATGATTACTCGCTTTATTCTAAAGAAAGCTAAGGGAATCGAATGGTACGAAAAGAAGTTCATTCCTAAAATCAGCCCAATCACGCTAGCAGCTCTACTCTTTACGATTATTGTAATGTTCTCTCTAAAGGGACAGATCATCGTTCAACTACCGCTCGATGTGGTGAAAATAGCTGTGCCGATGCTAATTTACTTTGTAATTATGTTCCTGGTATCCTTCTATATGGGAAAGAAGGCGGGAGCAGATTATTCCAAGACTGCGACTATCGCTTTTACTGCTGCCAGCAATAATTTTGAGCTAGCAATTGCCGTGGCCGTAGCGGTCTTTGGGATTGGTTCCGGCCAGGCTTTTGCCGCAGTAATCGGTCCCCTGGTTGAAGTTCCAGTACTGATCGGTCTGGTAAATGTCGCTTTACTCTTTCAGAGAAAGTTTTTCCTACCTCAGGATGCCAATAAATGTATCGAGAAAGTTCATATAAATGAATAAGAATTTGAAACAATACTTTAAATTAAAAACAGGGAGATAGAAATGAAAAAAGAAGAGATCAAAAAAATAGTCAGAGAAGGTTACGCTGAAGTAGCCAAACAAAGCGGCTCCTGCTGAGGTCCTGCTAATGCTAACAGTTCGGTTAGCTGCGATTGCGGTTCCTCAATCAATGGTGCAGAAACGATCAGCAAACAAATAGGCTACAGCGATGAAGACTTGAATGCAGTCCCTGAAGGAGCCAACCTGGGTTTAGGTTGTGGTAATCCGATTGCTTTGGCTTCTTTGAAAAAAAGGGAAGTGGTCCTTGATTTGGGTTCTGGCGCCGGCTTTGATTGTTTCCTGGCTTCTCCCAGAGTTGGTAACAAAGGTAAAGTTATTGGTGTGGATATGACCCCCGAAATGCTGGATAAAGCCAGGGAAAACGCCCGGAAGGGTAATTATAAAAACGTCGAATTCAGATTGGGCGAAATCGAAAACTTGCCGGTAGCCGATAACTCAGTGGATATCATTATTTCCAATTGCGTGATTAATCTTTCTAATGATAAGAAAAGGGTTTTTCAGGAAGCCTACCGGGTGATGAAACCGGGCGGAAGGCTGATGGTATCCGATATCGTTATCCTTAAAGATCTGCCTGATTTTATAATGGAATCTGTAGCTGCCTATGTCGGTTGTATTTCCGGAGCCATCAAGAAGTCCGATTATCTGAAAACGATTAAGGCGGCCGGGTTTACTCAGGTCAAAATTGAGCAAGAAAGCACTTTCCCTTTGGATTGTATGCTGAATGATCCAACCGCCAAAGTAATCATGGATAACCTGAAGATAACTCCCGACCAAATAAATGAAATATCAGCTTCTATAGCCAGTATTAAGGTCTCCGGGATGAAAACATAGAAGAAAGTAATAAGGGAGAGAGGAATGCCGAAGATACTTATTATTGGGGGAAAAGGTACCGGGAATCAGCGCAGCTTTACGCGTTAAGGTACTGGACAGGAAAGCCGATGTTACGGTGGTAGTAGCTGATGCTTACCAGGGCTACAGTACCTGCGGCTTGCGTTTTATCAGAGTTGAGAAGTTACCGACTGACAGACTTTAGCTCACCATAAAATCCAGGAATTCGAAGAGCGGGGAATCCGCTTACTGCTCAATCAACGAGCTCAAGCGGTTGTGCCTGGTAATAAAAAAGTGCGCATTGTATCCCATGAAGGACTAGTACATTGTAAACACTAATACTATAATATAATCCAGGATTTATGGTATCTCTTCTTATTGAAGGGAGGTGTGTACCATGCCCAAGAATAAATATCATGTCCGTCTAACAAAAAACGAACGGAGCGGTTTATTGGATACTGTTCCTAAAATCCGGCTGGTAATGGATAATTTAAACACTCAATTCTGTCTCATCGTTGTATGAGGCTTTCTCGCCCGAAACAGCGCGTAGATTGGCCAAGCGGCTGGAAATTCATCACACCCCAAAACACGGCAGTTGGTTAAATATTGCGGAGATTGAATTGAGTGCATTGTCCAGGCAATGTCTAGATCGTAGAATTCCGACTCTCCCAGCTCTGGATCTAGAATTAGCAGAGTGGGAAATAACCCGAAATATTAATCAAAAAAGTGTAGACTGGCAGTTTACGAACAAAATGGCGAGAACAAAGTTTAAAAGACTTTATCCTCAGTTTAAGTGTTGACAGAGTATTAGAAGGTTATATTTTTTACAAGTATTATTCGATGAAGAATTAATATTGAATGAAGCTCATGCATACTATTTATTGAGTGCGATCACCCCAAAGACAAAGATTGACAACGGGTTTAAAACGGAATATGATGCGTCTTACTTTAGCCGAAAAGACAAGCAGAGGTGATCCATTATGAATAAAGACCCCCAGGTAGTAGTACAGATGCTAAAAAATATGGTCCAACCCTGGCAGCAGTCTTTAAATGATCCCTTAACAGCCCAAAACAAATTCCTGAATTATCTTCTATCCGTCTATGCTGAAACCGAATATGGAAAAGTGCATGGAGCAGAAAAGATTAAAAATATAGATGAATTTCGTAAAGCATTCCCCGTGACAACTTATGATGATTATAAACCAATGATACAACGAGTAATGGCAGGCGATACTCGCTTAATGCTTAATGAAGAGCCTGCAGGTTGGGCGATAACCCGAGGAACAACACAAGACGAAGTAAAATTCATTCCCATGACGCCGACGGATATAAAAATGCGCATCAGCGCCGCCCGCGCCATGGTTAATTTTGCGATCACGAGCGGTCGTTTTGATATCTTTCAGGGAGTCAATCTAAATTTAAATTTCCCCTCTGTGGTAGGTAAAGTCAAGGTTGGAGAGAAAGAACTGGAGTACGGTTATAGCTCTGGTATTTACGTTAAACACGTAAGTGCTTCAACCCCGATCCATTCCTTGCCGGAACAAAATGATATAGATGCACTGGGTGGGGGGAAAACCCTTCGAGATTGGGAAGCCAGATTCGAATTAGCGTATCAAAAGTGCCGAGACCAGAATGTGACGATGATAGGCGGGGTGGCCCCAACAGCGATTCTTTTCGGCCGTCATTTGAAACGCAAACACGGGATTTATCCAAAGAACCTCTGGCCGAACTTACGTATTATGACTCTGGGCAGTATACCGGGAATTAATACCCAGCACGAACCTTCGCTTAGAGCCTATTACGGTAACGCTGCGATACGGGAAATTTATGGAGCAACAGAAGGAATGTTCGGCCAGCAGAAAGATGAAAACCGAGCCTGGGTGCCTAATTATGATTTATTCTTGTTGGAGGTACAGACAAAAGCCGGAATTAAATTGCTGCATGAAATGAAGCCGGGAGAGAACGGAAGTCTCATTGTTTCAACTCCAATTCTCGCCCGCTATAAAATCGGCGACTGCATACGGGCTTTTTATCCTCCGTATTTTCGCTGCATCGGGCGGGATCGATGGTGGACGACTTTAGCTTATGGCTGGAATGAATTTATGAGTCTCAATCTCGGAAGGCTTTAGTCGCTTTTTAGCGCCGACGAATGGCATACCTCAAAACCAGAAATACGCCTACGATGATTAGTATGGCCGGCCAGGTATAACCCCACCCCACAATACCGCCAACACCAATTGCCAGTAAAACCAATCCGATAATCACGGTTCCGCCAACCGGACGCCGATTCTCGGGTCTAAGACGAAAAGCTGCTTTAATCAGTAGAATTATTCCGGTTCCAGCAAAGAAGATCGCCCAACCTTCCCACCATGAAGGCCTGGTTATGGGTGATACTTCTATCAATGCAACGATACCACCCCAGATAAGAACGATAGCCAGAGTAATCACACGTACAGGATTATGCCTCCATTTTTCTTCAAAAGTTTTCTCATGCCTTTTTTCATCTTCTTTTTCCCGTTTTTCTTCTTCTTTTTCGTGCCTTGGAGGTGTTGACATAACATTCTCCTTAATATTCTTTCTAAGATAACATTGCTAACCTGATTAATTATCGTATAGTTTACATAAAAGAATGTCAATAGGCAAAATGACCAATTCTTAAAGTCTTAAAATTTACATAGATTTTACAAAACGGTTAAACGGGGATAACAACTCTCCTGTAAAGTAGAAGGTATATTGAAGGATCGGGTTGATTAAACTGAGTTTCGGAGCCATTAAGGAGGAGGATAGCCGATCCTCAGTAAAAAGAAAGGAGGATAATATCGTGAAGAAGTGGAAGATCATTCTGGCAGCCACTTTAGCAATTCTGACTCTTGTAACAACTCCGTTAGCCATAATGGCCCAGGGACAGGCTGCTGCCGATGCCAGCAAAAAAAACTTCCCGAAGGTCCATTTAGCCATTGTTCAGCCTTTTGGGGTCCGCGTCGGGCAAGAAATTCAATTGACCGTATTCTCCAGATTACATCAGGAGCCGGTGGAAGGCGCAGGAGTTTGGGTTTTACCAAAAGAGAATATTAATTCCGTCAAGCAAGCGGTAAAAGATATGACTGTTCAGAATCTGGCAAATGTTACCGAGGCCAACTGTGAAAACATACTGAACGCCAGCGGTACTTTTCTCTATCATACAGATGCTCATGGCAAAATCTTTTACAAGGTTACTGAAGCCGGAAAATATGTCCTGGTCGCTTTAAAGCCGGGTTACTTACCCGGTTATTCTCCCATCTCCGTCGGAAATATAATGGCCATTAATGCTCCGAAAAGAGCAGCTCCTGGCGAAACAGTCTCCATTAAAGTAAATCAGAAAGACAATTCAGATCCGATTGTCGGAGCTGGTTTATGGATGGTTGAATCGGCTAACATAAAAACGGTCCGAGAAAAGATAGCTCAACTTAAATCGACAAATAGAGGAAACCTTCGGAATTTGAATTGGGAATCCGAATTAAGTTGCATTGCCGAAAAAATCGGACAGACAGATGAAAGTGGTCAGATTACGAATACTTTCGATTCGGGGAAATATCTTCTGGTAGCCGTGAAACAGGGGTTTATGCCTGTCTTAAGCGTCATCACGATTTTGAATCCATAATCCCTATCTCCCGTTGATCCCGGTTCTGACACGAATTTGAATTAGAGTAAGCAGTCTTTTACAGGCGCAGCATAAATTTAAGTCTGCGCCTGTACCATTGAGATGGCAAAATCCAAATTTTTCGCTATAATAAGGAGAAAAATTAACTATACAGGATTTTTCAATGCCGAAAATACTGGCAATAGATGATGAACAAAACATCCTTGAACTGGTTAAATTGTATCTCACTCGGGAAGGCTATCAGGTGGATACTGTATCGCGCGGAAATGATGCTCTTCCAAAACTCCTGCAGATGAATCCTGATCTGGTCATTCTGGATCTCATGTTGCCGGATACGGACGGTTTTGAAGTCTGCCGGAAAATCAGAACTAAAAGCCAGGTGCCCATACTAATGTTGACTGCCAGAAAAGAGGATGTAGACAAAATTGTCGGGTTGGAAATGGGAGCGGATGATTACCTTACTAAACCGTTTAATCCAAGAGAGTTGATTGCCAGGATTAAAGCCATCTTGCGCCGTTATCAAGCCGGACCGCAGCCAGCTAATTTATTAGAATTAGGGAAGTTGAGAATCAACCTGTCGGGGCATGAAGTAACTGTTGATGGAACGCTGCTGCAACTGCGGACGAAAGAATTCGCTCTTTTAGCCACATTAGCCCAGAATCTGGGGACCGTTTTTAGCCGGGATAAATTGTTGGAGGTAGTGTGGGGATTCGATTATTATGGAGAGACCCGTACGGTAGATGTTCATATTAATCACCTGCGTGAAAAGATACTGGGTTCGGGTGTGAATATCGACACGTTACGCTCGATCGGATATAAAATGACGGTTACGGAGAAACCTTAAATGAGTTTTCGGACGCGTTTATTTCTTTCTTATCTTCTGTTAGTTATTTTATGTCTGGGCGTCTCGGCAATTTCAGTATCCGTATTACTTCAACATTACCGCGATCAGATAGTTTTGATAAGATTGGACGATATGACCCGTCCAATTTCAAATCAGATCAAGGAATTACTCCGTGGACAAACAACTCTGGCTCAAGCCTGGACGAATATTCAACAGTTAGCAGCAGATAACAATACTTATATATTGTTTGTGGATGACAAAGGAAATCTTTTACGAGAAGCCTCTCCCGGTGGCTCAAGCAATCCTCTGAGTGTCCCCGAAGGATTGCCGCACGGAATATCTCAGCCCGCCCACGGTATTTTCACTGCTGCCAGCGGAAAGGAATATGTTTACTCGGCATATCCATTATCGCGAGCAGGCGAAACTTTGATACCGCGGCCGCAGACGATTATTCTTTCTCAACCGCGCAGCAATCTGGCTTTCGTAGTTTCCGGATTAATAAATCCCTTTTTCTGGTCGGGAATAATTGCTTTGATAATTTCACTGGTAATGGCTTTTTTCCTGGCACGGTCAGTATCCAGGCCTATTCAGGCTTTATCAAAAGTGGCCGGCAACATTGCCCAGGGGCGTTATGATGAGAAAGTAACACCCACCGGACCAGCAGAAATAAAGGCTCTAGCAACCGATTTCAATGAAATGGCAGAAAAATTGAAAGATTCCCAACAGCAAATGCGCCATTTTGTTGCGGATGTTTCGCATCAATTGAGAAGTCCATTAACATCGATCCAGGGGTTTGCCCAGGCCATGCTGGATGGTACTGCCAGCGATGAAGAAACCCGTCAGAAAGCCGCCCGAATCATCGAAGATGAGTCCAAACGCATGATCCGGCAGGTAAATGAACTCCTGGAGCTTAGCCGAATGCAAGCCGGCCAGGTAAAAATGGCCAAAGAACCGGTTAGTATCCGGGATTTGTTGCTCCACTGTCAGGAAATATTTGCTCTGCGTTTGGAAGAAAAGAAAATAACCCTGAAAAACGAAATGGAATACTCCGGATTTGTGAACGGTGACGCGGACCGCCTCGAAGATGTTTTCAATAATCTGCTGGATAATGCGATTAAAAATACCCCACAATATGGAGAGATAAAGGTTATCACCAGGCCGGATGAACATCAATCTTTGAATATCACGATTGCTGACAGCGGCCCTGGAATTCCTCCAGAGCAAATTCCGTTTGTGTTTGACCGTTTTCAGTCGTCCAGCGGTTTAAGAAGCGGATTTGGTCTTGGTCTGGCCATTGCAAGAGAGATAGTTATTAATCATGGCGGCCAAATCACTGTTGCCAGCAACCCTGGAGAAGGAACTCGCTTTACTGTCGTTTTACCACTCTCTTAAAATTAAGCACCCGGTTGAATAAACATTTTCTTAATTCGGGCCAGGCCGTAATTAGAGCTGAAATTTGATTATGCTCAACCGGTCTATCGCTGTAAGTGACAAGTGTGTAAGCCTGACTGATTTCATTAATAAGCGAGGATTGTTCCGGTATTACACGCGAAAGTTCATTGGAAAATTCAAGCGTGGTTTGCCAGCGTTTAGGCCCAATCCCGGAGACAGATGCCAGAAGCACCATTTTTTCATAAACAGATCGGATATCTTTAGGCCGTCCGTAAAAACGGCGCCAGATAATCAACAAAATTAAGAAAGCTAAAGCAGCAGCAATAACTGCGCCAAAAATGAAGTAATAATTAGGGCCCTCAGGGGTAGCGGGAGTATCAGGACTGACTTCTGAAGGAAAATCCTCGCTCGGCGGAACCGGATTATCAGCGGTGTTGGGGATAATATCTGACTGAGTAGTAGTATTACCTGGAGTCGGGTCCACCTGTATCCACCCAAAACCGGGATAATAAACCTCGACCCAGGCATGATAATCCCGATCACGAATAAAATAGCTATTGGTCGCCGAATCTTTCAAACCAGGAATGAATCCAACCACCATGCGCGCAGGAATCCCAACCGAGCGCAACATCACTGTCATCGCGGAAGCAAAGTAGGTACAGTATCCGGATTTCTGTGTAAACAAAAAATAGTCAACTCCGTCAGCATCGGGTGGAGGGGCATTGATCGTTAAAGTATAAGGATAAGTTGAGAGATAGTTTGTTATTGCCTCCACTTTTTCATAGGGATTAGCAGTTTTTTCAGTAACACTCTTTGCGAGTTCTTTAACCCGGTCCGGTAAGGTGAGGGGCAATTGCAAATAGCGGTCTGTAATAACTTCAGGGTACTTACCAGAAACCCGTGACAGCTGCTCGTTAGTTGCGACAGGCGGAATTTGAACGGTAATAGCAGCTTGCTGCTGCGCAGCGAGTGTCTGAGCGCTCGATACAGCTATGATACGGTTGTCATTCTCATCAGATTGACTGCGAGCTACGGTAATACTCTGAACGGTTGAACCTGAACGATTTGTGCTCACCAATTTCAGGTTATCCGGCATCGCTGAAGCTATTTGCTGATCAAGAGTGACGCGACGCCTGAGCGAACGAGCCGCTCTTATCGATTTAGCCACTTCCGCTATATCAGATGGAAGAAGGTTGTCATTAGACGAGTCGTTAAGATTAATTATGAAAGTTTGTGGATTTAAGATCTTCTCAACAACTGAAATATCCGCTGTCTCAAAATTACCGGTAACGGGAATGACATTCGTGTTTACCTGCGGAATGACGACATAGCTCATTGTATTAGATTGCGTGCTGGATGGTAATGGAATTTCGCTGGAGTTAGTTTTTTCGAGAGTTTTATCGGCAGCGGCACTGCTTTTCCAACCCATAGAAGCATAATAATCATAAATTTGGGTTTTCCAGTAATATTCCTGGTTGCTATTAATAATAAAAACTACCTGGTCGCTAAGATCGAGAGATCCACCAAAAAGAAATTCCTGCTGACCGCCATGTATCAATTTCGGAGCACCCGTACCTGGTACCAGAGCGAAGAAATTTTGCCAGTACAATTCAATATCATTTTTAAAAGGACTATGAGCACGAGCATAGTCAGAGACAGGGCCAATCCTGTATCCGGGATTGCTCCATGACACGAATACCGCGATCGCAATAAAGCAACACCCCGCTCCGATCCAGAACAGTGATCCCCAACCATGCCTATTAATATTTTTACTCAACAGAGAGCGCTGCCGGGTATAAATAACCAGAAAAATAAAAATAAGGGCTGCAATAACAAATGCCAGATAATAGTAATATTTTTGACTGGATAAAAAATTAAGATTGACGAGGACGATCACAGTGCCTAAAAAAACCGCGACCCATGGATTTCGGTACCTTATCAGTGTCCAAATCGAGAAATAACCGATTATCCAGGTAAGATAGCTAAAAATCAAAGCTATATGGATCGTAACCGGGATAGGCGCCCCAAATGATTCTGCCCTCCACCAGAGCCGGATATCACCAATTAAATGTGATGCTTTCAGTACCAGGCTTTCATCAGAGTACATCACCAGAGACTGCCAGAATACCACGATTAAACCCGCAATTAAAGCAGGAGCCAGAAGCGTTAAGTCAGAAAATCGAGTTTTGCTTAGAAGAAAACCAACCAATAAAGAAAAAGCGAATATAATAATCAAGGAAGGAGAAGGACTGATCCATTTTGCCTGCTGCACTCCCCAAATCACAATACCCAGGGTAACCAGCAAACTAAATAAATACAGCCAGTCCGTTAAACAGCGGAAAGATGCCCAATAACTCCGAGAAGACTCTTTCTCGGAATCAGGCTCTGGATGTGTCCTTCGACTTAATTTGGAATCAGCCAAGCCTGCCCCACCTTAAAATTATGTTAGTTTAAATTTTTAGATTGCGTGTTTAAAACTTCGGAGAGTTTTTCCCCTTTTCTAACTTTAAATATTGGAATATTCAGAGTCCGAAGTTTTAATTTTATATTTTCCGGGAAATCATGACCCCCAAAACTGAAAGCATCTATCGATATCAAAACAGATTGAATACCCCTTTTCTGAAAACTGATTAGAGAATCCAGAATCTCAGGTTCATTTGAAGCGGTAATGATAAAAGCTATAGAATTGCCATAAAGTTGTTCTCTCGCCCGGCTTAAAAGGCGTGATATTGGAATCTCTCCGTCAACCTTTACTACTGCCAGAGTCTCCAGAATCCTCCACAAATTTAAAGAGCCTGGTCTGGCTGCAAAAAAATGATAATTCTCATCGTGGGCGATCAGCCCCACCTGGCGGCCGGAATCAGCGTATTTTCTGACCAAAGAAGCGGCAATCGTAATCCCGCATTCTTCAATCTTTTGATCGAAATTGGCTTCCCGGTTCAAATCTGGAATCACCCAAATTTTTTCAGATAAATCTATATCGAATTCTTTGACTATCAGCTTACCGGTATGAGCAGTGCTCGGCCAGTGTATCCGGTTTAGATTATCTCCGGGAACATATTCCCGGACCCCTGAAATCGATCCTCCAGACTCATTTATAGACATATTTCGCCGGATAATTCCGGTTTCCGCCTTTGATTCTATTTCAAACTGAGGTAAATCAATCATCGGAGGGTAAACGAGGATTTTTTTACCCTTATCGATACTGCGGTGCAGACGGAACAACCCGAAGGGATCGGATACTTCTGCGATCAATGGACCTATTTTATAAGATCCTCTCCGGGAAAATACAAGAGACTGCTGCCAGTAAAAACTACCCCTGGTTGGCAAATTACACAATAACCCTTCATCTTTAGCGGGCGAACCTGTCTTTAGCATCAATTTGACAAAAGCTTTGGGTAAAATATTCTTGTTCTCAGCGACAGCTTCAATCTGAAATGGCTTCAAAGCTTCGATGTGATGAGATGGGTCCTTTAGCTTACCTTTCAAGCCCCATAGTGAAATCCAGGCAAATATTCCACTGATAATAATGATAATTGCCATGAGTATGAAAAGGCGTTCTACGAGAATATGGGTACCCGCCAAAGCTATTCCCAGAACAATAAGAGGAACGAGAATCAGCAGTACAATGCGCATGTTTGCCTTCTAGTGCTTGCCAGGGACAGTGCCCAGCACCGGAACTTTTTCGAGAATTTCAGCTATGACCTCATGGCCTTTGGCGTCATAGCCGTTATTGCTCAGGCTAACCACCAAACGATGAGCTAATACCGGCTCAGCCAGGGCTTTTACGTCGTCCGGAATTACATAGTCCCGACCCAGGATGAGCGCGCGTGCCTGACAGGTACGAAATAGCGACAGAGAGCCTCGAGGTGAAGCTCCCAGATGGATTGCCGAGTGATGTCTTGTCGCTTCAACTACAGAGGCGATATATTCTTTAACTAACTGGTTCACAAAAATGGTTTTAACGGATTCCTGGATCAAAGTCAGGTCCGATTCTTCCACAACCTGCCCGAGGCTTTCGATCGGATGTTTGTATTGTTGTCTTTCCATGATCGTAATTTCATCGGCTACAGATGGGTAGCCCAGATCCATACGAATAATAAAACGGTCAAGCTGTGTTTCGGGAAGAGGAAATGTACCCTCATATTCTAATGGATTCAAGGTAGCGATAATATGGAAAGGATGAGGCATTTGGTAAGTCGTGCCATCTACAGTAATTTGATGCTCTTCCATACACTCGAGTAAAGCAGACTGAGTTTTTGGCGTAGCCCGGTTGATTTCATCCGCCAGAACGATATTCGCTAAAATAGGCCCTTGATGGAATTCAAACATGCCCGTCTTTTGATTATAAATAGAAACACCGGTGATATCGCCGGGAAGCAAGTCAGGGGTAAACTGAATGCGCTTAAATT
This sequence comes from Dehalococcoidia bacterium UBA3254, assembly GCA_002362735.1. The sequence continues at coordinate 4,445 of DEUU01000330.1, read as the reverse complement.
TAGTGCCGAAAGATTTTGCCAAACTGCGGGCAAACATGGTCTTGCCAACCCCGGGGGAATCCTCAATTAATAAATGGCCCTGACTTAAAAAAGCAATAAGCGCCAGCTCAATTGCATGGCGCTTACCGATAATTACTTTCTCTACGTTATCACAAATGGTCTGAACCAGTTTGTGGGCTTCCAGGATTTTCGCTTCCACTCCAACCACCCCTTATTGGTTTATTTTAGCAGTAAAGCAAAGCGATTTGCAAACAAACTCTTCATATACGCCTACGTTTATATTTTATAACTATCTTAAGATCTCGCGTAAGTAAGACGTCGCGATTTGATCCAGCGACGAATAAAGAAAATGGAAACCTGAACAGTGATAAATCCGCCGATAGTACAGATTAGCATCATGGTAGAACTAACCTTGCTGCTGGCTCCAAATAAACCGATCAAAATATAAATACTATCCCAAGCCAGACTGAATAAAGCAACTCCCATTATTAAAACAAAAAGCTGGCGGGCCATTCCCATAGAAATGGTTATCGGTAGCTTAAGCCATGTAAACCTGCCCAGAGCAACAGAAAAAGGCGACCGGCAGGCAATCTTTTTGAATAAAGCCCTTTCTCGATCCTCTATTTCTTCTTCAAATTTTGATCTGGATAAGAAAAACCTGTTAATAAATCTGGCCAGGGGCAAAACGACCTTTTTAATAACGGGATTCCTGGAGTTCTGAAATCGAGGGGAAAGGGCGATAATCTTATCATAGATCTTCATTGCGGGCGTAACACCGAAACCGCTTATCCGATACAGCGATGAAGCTCCGATCTCCCTTCCGCAAAGACCTATCGTGCAAAAAATGATAATCGACGTGGGAGAGATAGCATGGGTACTCAGGCCATAACCTACCAAAAGCCATATTGATTCCAGCAGGTAAGGAATAGAAATTCCGAACTCAGCGAAGAGGGTAATGAGGAAAATCGCCAATACCAGCCACAAATTAAAACTGCCGGTCAAACTGACCGCTTGTGCAACCAGCCCACCCACATCCATAAACTTCTCATATTCTAGCACAGACGCAACGTTTTTAAAAATAATAGTCTTATCGTTCATTTCGAATGCCAGTTTTATACTCTTAAATACCTTGTGGTATACTTGGAACAACCAGTCCTTTCTAATCATGAAAGAAGGTCCATTGGAAAATAAAGAGTTAAAAAGTGTCTCTACCAGTTCCAGGCTATTCTATGGTTGGTACCCGGTCATCATAACCTGGTTAGCAGCCTTCCTCCTTGGAGCCACAGCCGTAGGTATCTTTTTCAAGCCCATACTGGATGAATTCGGATGGGACAGAGCTTTTTTATCGTTGATCGGGTCCATTGTTTTTATTTTGATGGCTTTCTTAACTCCATTTATCGGACGGCTGATTGACTGGCTTGGCCCCAAAACGATGTTGATTGCTTCGGTTATCTCTCAAACATTATCCTCCACCCTGAACGGTTTGGCCGGCGGTATCTGGGCTATCAGTGTCGGGAGATTTTTATATGAAATCAAACCCACACATAGCTCGCATGTACTAATAAACCACTGGTTTGTCAAAAACCGGGGTAAGGCTCTGGCTTTTTCTTCAACCGGGATACCACTGGGCACATTGATTCTCTCTCCTGTCTCCCAATACCTTATTCTGGCATGGGGATGGCGTGAAACTCTCTTCTTCTGGGCCGGGATAACGATATTTTTGATAATACCTATGGTAATAATGTTGAAGAATAAACCCGAAGAAAAAGGCCTGCACCCTGATGGAGGGTCTTCGGAATTAGGTCCCGACGTTAATACAAACTTACAGTCAGGGAATAGTACCATGACCGCGGTTCTTCCGAGGGAAAGTAAGTCAGTAGAGCAAGCGGTCAAAACGAGAGCTTTCTGGCTCCTCTCAGCTACTCACCTTATTTGTGGAATAGGCTGTGGATTAATGATGACACACACTGTCATTTTTGCCACGGACCTCGGCTATTCGGCTATGATAGGGGCTACCTTTTTGAGTGTTCAGGGGGGAGTGAATCTAATAGGGGTATTATTTACCGGTCCGTTATCAGACCGAATTGCACGGAATAAAGCTCTTTCGTTGACTCACTGTGTCCGGGGTATCTCCTTTATCGTCATGGTATCTGCGATTCTTTTTGGAGGCGGTTCTCTCTGGATGCTTTACCCGGCTATGGCATTGTTCGGTTTCGGATGGTTTACCACGGCGCCATTAATGGCGGGGCTGGCGGCGGATTTATTCGGATATTCGAAGATGGGAACCATTATCGGCATTGTCATGTCGTTTCATATGGTGGGAATGGCCATCGGGACCTATGCCGGGGGATTAAGTTTTAGCCTTGCACATAGTTATCTCCCAATATTTCTAATACAGGGCATATTGGAATTGGTAGCGGCTTTCTGCGCTTTTATAATCATAAAGGCAAAAACATCATCTTTCCAAATCAAATCTTAAATCTAGCTCCCCCCGTTTAGCCTCTGCCTGAAAGCGGCAATATAACGTCTGGCCCTTTTATCCCTGGCTAACAACAGGTCGGTAGCTAATATTGAAGGTCTAACTTTAGCCACATCCACTACAGGACAAGTTACCCCGGCTGCTATCGTCATCGCCAGGTAACTGCAATTGATAAGGAGCCTATCCGGCATGCCGAACGAGATATTACTGGCACCCAAAGTCATGTTGACACCAAATCTGGACTTAACCTCATGTATCGTTTCTAAAGCGATTACCGCCGAATTCGGATCTGCGCCCACAGCCAGTGCCAGACAATCAATGATTACATCCTGTCGCGGTATCCCCATTTGTTCCGCACGGTTGATGATTTTCTCCGCTATCGCGATGCGCGTTTTTGCATCTTTGGGAATACCATTATCGTCCTGAGTCAGGCCAACAACGGCGGCTCCATATTCCTTTACCATAGGTAAAACCCTCTCCAAAGAACGTTCCTCGCCACTAACCGAATTGATGAGAGGTTTACCTTTATATATCTTAAGCGCTGCCTTTAAAGCACCTGCATTAGCACTATCAATACAAAGCGGAAGATCAGAAACCTCCATCACCGCTAGAACCACCCTGGGTAAGAGGGGAATTTCATCGAGCCCAAAAACGGTGACATTCACGTCCAATACATCCGCTCCCGATTTTGTTTGCCCAATAGCTTCCTGACGCACAATATCCATATTGCCTGATTTCAGTGATTCAGCCAGTTTCTTTTTACCGGCCGGATTTATGCGTTCCCCGATCAGGACGGTTGAACGTTCAGCAGAGATAATGACTTCTTTAGTAGCACTTGTCAGTCTCGTTTCTAACATATTATTCCCCTTAGACGAACTATTAACATAACATCGTGAGTAAATATTTTAACATATTTGTTGCAGATAACGCATTTTCATGGAACTGGTTCAAGAATCAAAAATCAGTTATACTATTTTAAATCGAGAATAAGACATAGTCATAAAGGATTTAAGCTCAATCAGAGTAAAAAGAACCATGCCGGTCTTACATAAAGTATCAATCGAATTAGACGAACAGGCCATCCTGAGAAGACAGGAGATTAATGAATCTTCTCGAATACGAGCACCTCTGAACAGCATCACTCAAGATCTTCTAAAACGTAAGGAAGAGTGGTTAGAGCCGGTCCTGGCTTACGAATTTTATTCAATAGAAGAAGTCCTAACAGATTGTATTAATCTAAAAAGCGGTCAAACCCTGCAAATATCTCACGCTGCGACATTATTAAAGCAGGCAGCAGAAATTGCGGTAACGGTATGTACGATTGGTTCCCGTTTAGAAGAATCAGTCGATCAATATTTCAAATCAGGTCAGTTGGTAAAGGGATTTCTACTGGATGGTTTGGGAAGTGCAGCAGTGGACTCTCTGGCGCATGAAGCATGCAGTTTAATCAATTTGGTTGCCGTTTCCAGAGGTCTTTCTTCCAGTAGTCCATATAGTCCGGGGATGTACGGATGGAGTATTGAAAGTCTTCCAACTCTTTTACGACTGGTCCCGGGAGATCAAATTGGTGTGAAGCTCCTTTCACGAGGGATGATTTCTCCCAGGAAATCTATCGCGATGGTGGTGGGAATCGGGAAAGACATGCATCAGAGAAGTCCGGAAGAAACCTGCCGGCTTTGTAATTTAAGGAATACCTGCCGGCACCGGAGATAAATCTATGAATTATCTAATCGAATTTGAACCTGTGGGAAGAAGAGGTGAGTGCCCAGCCGGGAAATCTCTTCTCGAATGCGCCCGCAACCTTGGTGTTGACATGGTAAGTATTTGCGGAGGGCTTGGGAAATGCAAAGCCTGCAAAGTGCAAATTATGAAGGGAAAAGTATCCAGCCCAACTTCGACAGAACTAAATGTATTTTCAGAAGCAGAATTAAATAATGGCTGGCGTCTGGCCTGTCTCACCTTCCTG
>DEUU01000206.1 GCA_002362735.1 Dehalococcoidia bacterium UBA3254 | reverse complement strand
GATTTCTGGGCTCCCTGGTGCGGTCCTTGCCGGATGCTGGCTCCGATAACGGAAAAGCTGGCGGACGCCTATACCGGCAAAGTAAAATTCACCAAAATCAACGTTGACGATAATCCTCAAATGGCCCAAAAATATAAGGTGATGAGTATTCCCACTCTGATATTCTTCAAGGACGGCCAGGTCAAAGAGACCTCCTTGGGCGCGATTCCGGAAAACCTGCTCAAGCCAAAGGTCGAATCCCTGGTAAGCGTTAAGACAGCCTGAAAATTAATAAGCAATTACACCCAGCAGCGGCGATCCTATCAAGATCGCCGCTTGTTTTTAATTCACACAAATTCCTCAACAGTTCTCCATAATTTCTCCATAACTGCCATCTATCATGGTAATAAGAAGGTGATAATTAAGTTAAATCAAGGCAGGTGAAAAATTGAAAAAAGCGACCTATCTCTTTAGCCTGGTAGCCTTATTGGTATTGACTGGTCTGGCCGTAACTATATCTGGATTTGTGCTCTGGTTTGCCATTCCTTCAGGCGGTGGCAGGAGAGGATTGGAGCTTAGTTACTGGGGGTTAACCCGACATACCTGGATGGATCTTCATGATTGGATGGCCATTGCAATAACGACGATCGTAATAATTCACTTCCTGGTTCATTGGAAATGGGTATTCCGTATGATTAAGCAAATATTCAACATTTTAATTGAAACCTATCGCGGCGCGAAAAAAGTTTCTCCAGTGCAAACTGGTTAATATAGCAAAATAGAAAGGGAGGAAAATAGAATGAGGAAAGTATTGAAAGTATTGTTGGTTTCGATGGTTTTAGCCGGCGTCCTGGCGACGGCACTGGCAGTAACAGTCGCTGCTGCGGGACCCCAAGGTAATGGAACTGGTTCAGTTCAAACAGGAAGTTCTACGATAGACGTGGTATCTAAACTTCTGGGATTGACCCCTGAACAGATTCAGGAACAAAGACAGGCTGGGAAAAGTTTGCTTCAGATTGCTGCTACTAAGAATGTTACTGAGGTAGCTCTGGTCGATGCCATTATGGCGGACAAAGAAGCTGCAGTACAAAAGCTGGTTACGGCCGGAACCATCACTCAGGAACAGGCGGACCTGCGGCTAGCCCAAATGAGAGAAAGAGTTGAGTTAGCCGTCAATCGCACCGCCACTGGGCGACCCGAGTGGGCTGCGGGCAATGGAAATGGTCAGAATGGTGTCTGTAACGGAACTGGAGTTATGAGACAGAGCAACGGTCAGGGAAACCAAGAGAACTGCACCGGTACACCAGGTACTTGTACCGGATCCGGCAAGATGATGAGGGCCGGCCGAGCCAGTAAATAGTCTAGATCAGTTAAACTTCCAAGAAGGAGTAGAGTTCACTCTGCTCCTTTTTGATATTTTTAAATATTTATGTTTTGTCAAATGTGAGTATAAGTTATAATGAAAATCACCATGAAGAAGATTTTGGTAGTCGATGACGAGAAGAAAATAGTGGAGATAATTAAGGCCTATTTGGAAAAAGATGGCTATCAAGTTATCGCGGCTCTGGATGGGAAAACTGCCCTGGAGCTGGCTTTTCAGCAAAGCCCAGATCTGATAATCCTGGATCTGATGCTGCCGGAAATATCGGGCTGGGACGTTTGCCGGTCCATTCGCAAAAAGTCCGAAGTTCCCATTATTATGCTTACCGCCAGGGACGAGGTCACGGACAAGATCATCGGCCTGGAGATGGGAGCGGATGACTACGTCACCAAGCCTTTTGATCCTAAAGAACTGGTCTCCCGAGTCAGAGCTGTTTTACGGCGCACCGAATCCAGAGAAACTTTTCGAGACGTTGTCAAAATAGGCGAAATGTCTATAGATCTGGCTAAGCGCAAGGTACGCAGAGATAATCAAGTTATTGAATTAACGCCTAATGAGTTTGAGTTACTGCGCGTGATGGCTGAAAATCCAGGGCGTGTCTATAGCCGGATGCAGCTTCTAGACATGGTTCAGGGTGAAGCCTATGAGGGATATGAGAGGACTATTGACAGCCATATCAAGAACTTGCGAAAGAAGATCGAGCCTGACCCCGAACGACCCCGCTATATAATCACGGTTTACGGTGTGGGCTATAAGGTTGAGGAGAGCTAACTTTATGAGTCTGCGTTGGAAACTGGGAGGGGCGTTGCTTCTGGTAGTTGTGATATCAGTGGGGATCATGGCCTTTCTCACTAACCGCAATACCACCGCTCAGTTCCAGCAATATATCCAGGGCGGCAATACTGTCTATACCCAGAGACTGGTGGATAACCTGGAACAGTATTATGCCCAAGAAAACAGCTGGAATGGAGTACAGGAAATCCTGAATGTCTCTTTGAGGACCGCCAGTGACCGACTGGTTCTCGCGGATAATTCTGGAAAGATCATCTCTGACACATCCGGCCAGGCTGTTGGACAGCCGGCCGAAAGCCTGAATAATCCTGGCGGGTTAGCCCTTCAAGTATCCGGACAAAACGTGGGGACTCTCTACGCGACCCTGGCGAATACCGGGATGGGCAAAGGGTATATGGGTGGTAGGGGGATGATGGGAAATACTAGTACCTCTACTTCCGCCACTGACCAGACAACGGAAGGCGATTTCCTAAACCAGGTCAATCGTTATATCTGGATTGCTGCCATTATATCCTTAGCCGTAGCTTTGCTACTGGGTATATTCTTAACCCGGCAGATTATTCGCCCCTTAAGGGACCTTGATACCGGAGCTAAATATGTCGCTGAAGGGGATTTGGCTTACCGGGTAAACGTTCGTTCCCGGGATGAAATCGGCAGCCTGGCCGAGTCCTTCAATGAAATGGCTATGAAGCTGGATAATAGTGAACAGTCTCGTAGAAGGCTGGTTTCCGATGTAGCTCATGAGTTAAGAACGCCTCTTACTATTATCCAGGGCACTGTGGACGGTATTGAGGACGGTGTTTTTTCAGCCGATAAGGAGCACCTGGATTCCATCAAAGAACAGACTAACTTACTGGATCATCTAGTTAATGATTTAAGAGATTTATCTCTCGCCGAGTCGGGACAGCTTAGACTGGATCTACAGCCGGTAGATATGGTTCAACTAATACAGCGCAAACTAGCTCAATTTGGAGTAAGCGCTCACCAAAAAAATATTCGGCTGGAACAGAAATCTCCTGTTAATCTGCCGGAAATCCAGGTTGATCCCCGACGTATAGAACAGGTCATCGGCAAC
>DEUU01000377.1:2312-6296 GCA_002362735.1 Dehalococcoidia bacterium UBA3254 | reverse complement strand
ACTCTTACCATGAACCGTCCAGCCAATGACAATGGGATTACCCATGAGACGTTTATTCGCCTCAAGCAAGAGGTTGATGCCGCCAACAAAGACCCCGAAGTTCGGGTTATTGTTCTGAGAGGCAGTGGAGAAAAGATATTCTCTCAGGGTATCGATTTAGGGGATGAGGTCAAAAGAGGCTCAAAGCCGGAAGACCTTCGCAAACAGGTAAACCAGTTCCGGGATGAGTTTGAAGCAGCATTAGGGGCCATGATCTATGGTCGCTGTCCGACCATTGCCATGATCTATGGAGACTGTCTGGCTGGAGCTACAGCGGTGGCGGTAGCCTGTGACTTCAGGGTCTGTGCAGATACTTCCCGCTTTTCTTTATGGACAGTGCTGGTAGGCCAGACCTTCCAGTGGGAAGGGATTCAAAGAATGCTGGACTTAATTGGTCCGAGCTATACCAAAGAGATCTTGTTAGGGGGAGGCATTACCAGTGGGGGTAGAGCCAGGGATATGGGGTTGGTGAACTTTGCTGTACCCAGCAGAGATGTTTATCATACCGCCATGGCACTGGCCCAGGAGATCGCGGAGAAAGCCCCTCTGGCAGTAGCTGGAACCAAAGAGATCATCTCCAGGTTATATAAATCAAAGAATAATCCCTCGGTAGCAGACAAAGCTGATTTCCAGGCTATTATGGACAGGTGTTCCGCCAGTGAAGATGCCAAAGAAGGACCCAAAGCCAGGCTGGAAGGCCGCAAACCTAATTTTATGGGAAAATAATATACGGATCTAGAGTTTATCTAAAAATAAACCCCTGGCGCTAACAGCGCCAGGGGTTCCCATCATCATTAGATGATCGGTTAATATTAGGATGCCGTTTAAAAAATAATTACATTACGCAGGGCTTCACCTTTCTCTACCGATACTATCGCTTCGTTTATCTGGTCCAGCGAGTAGCGTCCGGTTATCAGTTCGTCCAGTTTGAGGCGGCCGGCCAGATATAATTCCATCAGCCTGGGAACATCTTTGTGTAGATTTGTTGAGCCCATTAAGCAAGTTGTAAAAACATTTTCACCATTGGCGAAATCCAGGGGCGAAATACTAATCTCATCCTTTCCTTCTGGCATAGATATCATTACCACCATACCTCTTGGTCCCAGCATTTGCATTGCCTGTTTAATAGCCGTCCTGCTGCCTACGACCGTAAAAGCGTAGTCTGTCCCTCTGCCGTGGGTTATTTCCTTGACGGTCTTTACGGGGTCAACCTTTTTAGCATTGATCGTATGGGTAGCTCCAAATTTGCGTGCTGCTTCCAGCTTGTTATCCAGAATATCAATTGCTATCACCGGGTTAGCTCCGGCAAAGGCGGCACCCTGGATAGCATTGAGGCCTACGCCCCCTGTTCCGATTATGACGACGCTGCTGAGAGGCTGTACCCTGGCTCGGTTTACCACTGCTCCAAATCCGGTCATTACTCCGCAAGACAGAAGCGAGGCCTTGTCCATGGGGATCTCTTTAGGAATATGGACCAGCTGGCATTCATTGACAATGGTAAATTCGGCGAAGCCTCCTACCTGAACAAAATTGGTAAGGGATTGGCCTTTTTTATTGCGAAGCCGGCTTTCATTACTTAAGGGAAATTTAGTTTCACATAGATGGGGTAGACCGGCCAGGCAATTTGGACATTTTCCGCAGGGAGACAGCAAACAAACAAGCACTGCGTCACCAGGCTTTACCGCTGTGACGCCTTCTCCAACTTCATCTACATACCCTGCTGATTCATGACCTCCCACCAAGGGTAAAACAGTCGGGAATCTGGCTTCTCCCCTGATGGTATGAATGTCGCTGTGGCAAATCGCCGTGGCTGCCAGGCGGACTTTTACCTCACCTTTTCGAGGAGGATCTATGTTTATGTCCTCGAGTACCAACGGTTTGCCAAATTCATAACAAATTGCAGCTTTCATTGAACCCCCTTTATCTATTTATCTTTATCTGGAATTCAGGACTGGCATCCAGTCACAGGTTACCATTAATGAAATAGTTGTAGCAGATATATTTTTAGTTTTGACTGTCGAATTTATATAATTTCCAGTTAACATCTTGTTTTCATATTCTAGATAATATTCTCCAATGATGCCGCCGTCAATAAGACAAATTTTATAATCCGGAATATCAATCTTTTTCGAGTATCGCCCATGGAAAGGTATTGACAGGAATGATGCCATATTCTATTATTATAAGTGTGATAATGAGAATCAATTGCAATTAGAGGAAGGAAAGTGCAAGGACATCATGAAACTAAACAACGCCGTTTGCTTATGAACTTGATCTCTGAGACCAAGGGCCATATTGACGCCAAAGAATTGTATCGATTAGCGGCAGCCAGAGATAGTGCCATCAGTGCCGCCACTGTATATCGCAGCCTGAACCTTTTTAAGAAGGAGGGGCTGATTGAGGAAAAACGTTTGGGGCAACCTCAATGTTTTTATGAGATTAAAGGGGCCCGGCAGCATCAGCATCTGGTTTGCAGCCAGTGCGGGAAAGTAATCGATTTTAGTTGTCCTTTAAATGAAACGATAGAAAAAGTGAAACGCGAAAAAGATTTTGTGGTCACTAAAGCCGAGGTCTATTTTGAAGGCTATTGCGCTGAGTGCGCTAAAAAGATAAAGAAATAAATAATCAAGAGGTGAGTTCCGATGCAAATAACGGATGTTGCTAAAAGCAAACTGGCTGAGACGCTTAAAAACAACCCGGGGAAAAATGTGCGCATATATATCCAGGGATACGGCTGAGGAGGTCCCAGACTGGGGATGGCTCTGGATGAGCCACAAGCTGATGAAATTGCCATAAAGGTAGATGGGATCGACGTTTTGATCTCCGATGATGCCCGGAGCCTGGCTGAGCGGAGTACAATTGATTACGAGAGTGGGCCATATGGTGAAGGTTTTACGATAGGTCTCGAGGTATTTTCAGGCTTCTGATCCTCTTGTTTTGATAAACTAGTAAAGACTTCTGGTCTTACCCGGCAGTTTACCAGTAAAATTCCGGAGATGGTTGTCATTACAGGATACGTATTCATAAGGAGTGATAGTATTGTTCATTCACCGGAGACATTTTTAAGGATTTGATGAAAGATGGTCAAAGTTAATTCTAAACGTTGCCCCCAAAATCACCGGTGTCCGGCTATAAGGGTCTGCCCGTCCGGAGCGATCAGTCAGAGGGGTATTGGACTGCCGCAAGTAGACCAGGACCTTTGCACTCTATGTCTAAACTGCACCAGATATTGCCCGATGGGCGCGATCGAGGAAAAATAAAACCTGTTTACCCAACGGGTAATAAGGTTATCGATTTTAATTCGTCTCGTGCCAGAAATTCATATCTCAAGGACAAGTTGTTTGGTCTTCTTATCGAGCTGGTTTTTTAGCCTTGAAAAATCCAAAATAATACCAAGGGATAGGCGTTTAACCTATCCCTTTTGTTTTATTCAATGAGCATGTTCCAGGTGAATTATGCCCGCTGTTATAAATAATTACTTCCCAGTGATTGGATTTCGATAATGGAGGGGGACTTTATAGCCTGAAATATATGTTCGGTCGCCGTAGCCTCCTGTTCGGTCGGGTTGGAGAGATTTAATATATTCTTCAGGACTTTTTGCGGGCGCAAAAAGTAAAACCGACTTCTTTACCCAACCATCCTCTAATGTGGTGCAAAAAGTCGATTTGAAGTAAAGCTTCTTAATTTTCCATATTTCCGTTCTCTTTTACATATTCATTTTCATATACCCCACTCAGTATTATTGGTCGAAGGACTCCTGGATCTTCTGACAGAGGTAATGTCTGAAAAGAAAGCATTTGCCAACGCCCTTTAGCAGTATTGCCGTCCGGCGATACATGGATGACGCTTTGAAGCTGCATGCGTAAAGTGAGGATCTTGTCCCCCTCCGGATTCCCTTCTTTGTTAAAAAATCTCCGTATAATTTGTCTGATCCTGTCCTTTCCC
>DEUU01000377.1:0-1978 GCA_002362735.1 Dehalococcoidia bacterium UBA3254 | reverse complement strand
GCTTCATCTCCCATATGGTTATCGCTGAAATAGCCGTAGATTTTTTGCAGATTCTCTATTTGTTCTACGTCTTCAATCATACCGAGTCTTTTTTCCAAAAAGTTGACCTTTATCTCAAGTTCTTCCAGGTTCATGGTTTCCTCCTCGAAATATGTTATTTAAGTGTAAAAACCTCTAATTTCGCAATGAGACTGTATTTACTTTCCGGTTGGATTGGTCAGCTATCCAATCCTATAAATCATGCCTGAAGTTGTCCGTGACGGCGAGGCAATCTGACCCCGGAAAGAATGAGACGGTTTGCATGCAGTGCTATTAAAGCAGTCAATAGAATGGTCAGGATCAGGTTTTGGTCTTCAGGGACTCATTGTCGAGTCATCCGAACTTTTGGAGAAATTGTGATATCCACCCGGAGGAGAATGGGCAACTGATGGTAGGAGGGATGGGCGAATGATTTCGATTATTTCCTTCTCGCGAAATCAGCCGCATTTTCACCGGAGATACGGCCGGAACTAACGGCAAATCCGAAAGCGCTGCCCGATAAAATAAAACAGTAGGTATCTCCTACCCAGCCGCCGGCTGAATCTCCGCCAGCGTATAGTCCGGCAATTGGAATACCTTGTTCGTTTAAGACTTCCATACGTTCATTGATTTTGATACCGCCTAAGGTGGTCAGAAAACTCTGGTAACAGCGAATGGCATAAAAAGGAGGAGTCCGGAGATTTTTGAGATAGGATCGATCCTTGGCAAAATCTTCATCATGTCCCTGGCCGCAAAACTGATTGTATCTGTCAATGGATGATTTTAATGTTTGAGAAGGAACTCCAATCCATCTGGCGATCTCCTCCCACGAGTTGCTCATGATTAAGTCTCCCTTTTCTGCTTCGGTTCGGAGCTCTTGATCCAGGTTGGTTAATTTGGCTCCAGCATAAGCACCGGTATCTCTAAGTCCTAATGTTAAAATACCTTCTTCCTGGACCCATTTTTTAGTATCGTCATCAAACAGAGAATAGATAATCTTATCAGGCTGGTTACCCGCAGCATTGCCACATTCCACGCAATGAAAAGTTATAGCTTCATCGGTAAAACGCTTACCATTTTTATTCAGCCATAACATACAGGGTTGGATGGCGACTGCATTAATATGTATCTGTTTTTGATAAACCGGTGGGTGTACCATCAAAGTTCCCAAGCCTTCAGAAGCAGCACCTATTTCAAGCGCCATTATCAACCCATCTCCGGTAGCGCTGCGAGAACCCGTATATTTCATATTCTCATGATAAGCAGGATAATATTTTTTAAGTAGAGTTTTATTACCTCCGTATCCACCCGTAGCGATAATTACGCTTTTCGCACTGATCTCAAACTCTTTTTCTTCATTAGCTGCCAGGACCCCACAAACGGAGCCTTTAGCATCCGTCAAGATTCCCTTTACCGGAGTGTTAGTAATCAATTTTACACCGGATATTTCGCACTGCTTGCGTAAAGATCGTACCAACCCGGCGCCAAACCCGTCCGGAATATGCCAGGTCCGAATAGCCTGACCAGGATACATGCTGGCAACATCTTTAAATACTACTCCACGTTCCTCCAGCCACCGGATGGTATCTCCTGACTTATCCACGAAGGTGCGCCAAATCCAGGGATTGTTTCTCCAATGAGCATACTCCATACCCAATTTAAAAATTTCATCTTTTGGAGCAGAAATACACATTCTTTTCTGGACGGGACTCTCAGCACCCAGAAGGCCTATGGCCATCGCAGAGTTCCCACCCGGCGCACCTTTCTTTTCCAGGAGTATTACCCCGGCTCCTTTCTCGGCAGCAGATATAGACGCCGCTAATCCCGCTCCTCCAGCCCCTACGACTAAAACATCAGCAGATACAGTTTCCGGATTTGATTTTTGGTAAGGATTCATAATCGTTCACCCCCTTCCAATAGTTCTATTCTATTCTCTAAGCCAGCTAGAGAGGCATACCCC
>DEUU01000088.1 GCA_002362735.1 Dehalococcoidia bacterium UBA3254 | reverse complement strand
GACCCCATCATCATGGTTATCAGGACTATCAATGGAGGAAAACAGTTCGGTAGAACATGGCGAAACATAATACGGAAGTTACCTGCTCCAGTAGCATGACCGGCCATAATATAGTCAGTTTCCCTGACTGAAAGAACTTGACCGCACATCAATCTGGCATAGGCCGGCAACATTCCTATACCAAGGGCTATCATCACGTTTTTCAGCCCGCTGCCAAGCAGGGAAGCGATGACCAGGGCGAGCAATATCATCGGGATAGACATGAGGGCATCAACGGACCTCATGATAATTAAATTTGCTACTCCGCCAAAATATCCAGCATTTAATCCCAGTATCATGCCGGCCGAAGCGGCTATCCCTATCGCTATCATGCCGACCATCAGCGAAGTTCTAGTACCGTAGATTATACGGCTCAGAGTATCTCTGCCAAAAGCATCGGTCCCAAATATGTGCTGCCAACTCGGTTGAAGTAAAGTTTGATCCAGGTTCTGCTGATAGGGGTTGTGAGGAGCCAAAAAGGGGGCAAAAATCGCAGTTATTATCAGCACCAGGATAACAACAAGACCGAAAATAACTACCTTTCGACCGAGGAATACCCTGCAGAAACGTCGAAACTCGCTAACGCTTGGTGGAACCGTTGCAAACCCTTCAGCGATAGTAATTTCTTTTGCCATAACTCATACACCTTAACTATAGCGTATTCTGGGATCAAGCCAACCGTAAAAAATATCCACCAAAATGTTTGTTATTACCACTATGATCGCGATTAGCAAACAGCCACCCTGAACAATTGGGTAATCCTGGGCAAAGACAGCGCTAACCAGTAATCTGCCCATACCGGGGATATTAAATACTGTCTCAATGATCACTGAACCACCAAATATGAGCGCAACATGGATGCCTATTAGTGTAACAACCGGGATAAGACCGTTTTTCAGCGTATGTCTTATTACCACATTCTGCTCTTTTAGTCCCTTAGACCAGGCAGTCCGGATATAGTCTTGTCGGACGATCTCAAGTATGCTTGACCGGGTTTGGCGAGCTGTAGCAGCGATAGATAAAAGGCTTAAACATAAAACTGGCATGACCAATTGCTTTGTACTTAACCAGAAGTCTTTGAATGGGGAAGTATAGCCACAAATCGGTAACCATTTGAGCTCATAGGCAAATACATATATCATCAATATACCCAACCAAAACGCAGGAATGCTTATACCAAAATTTGCAATAGAAGTCACTATTGTATCCAGTGATCCTCCCCGCCGCAGGGCACAAATTAATCCCGCTAATATGCCGAGAATAGTGCTCAAAATAATAGTCAGTATAGCGATGTGAGCAGTTACTGGAAGACGCTCAGCTAAAAGTTTACCCACTTTGTCACGGTAGACAATCGAGGATCCGAAATCACCGTGAAGCACGTTAGATGCCCAGTTAAAATACTGTACTGGTAGAGGCTTATCCAGCCCATATTGTATACGAAGAGAATCATAATCTTCTTTTGATATTGACTCTATCTGATTTTGCGCTATATAAATCAGAAGCGGGTCTCCAGGGAGAAAGTGCATCATTGAGAATATTATTACGCTGACCAGAACAATGATAACTATCCCCTGAATCAACCGACGAATGACATATGTAGACATTTATCCGTCCTTGTTAAAAACCTCGTTAGTACAAAGTAAACGATCTGATTATCAGAGTTGCCTGCTCAGGGAGCATCTGAGTCAAGTCATTATCTTTAAGATTACCATTCAGATAAAAAATACTCTCTTTTACACATTAACTGCTGGCTTACATCGGTTGTTCTGGCAGTATCTTAACCGCACGGTGGTCGTGTGTTAGGGGGTGGTGGGTTGGCCATCCCAATCCGGAAATATTCACCGGTCTCTTTGCGCTTCCAACCCACTCTCTGGTTTAATGGATGCTCCATTCTATTTGCCCCGGGTATTGGGCAGTGGGCGACGCAACAACCGCAAAACCAGCATTCGTCGGGATAAAGTGTTACTGGTGGCTTACCCTTTTCTGGGTTGGGTACAAGCACATCTGAACGGCACACCTCCACACATGTATTGCAGCCGGTACAGAGGTCAGAGTCAAACACTACTGGCTGGCATGGGGCAAATGGATTGGGTACCAGATATGCTCTGTTTTCCATTATCGTTTACCTCCATCGGGATAGGTTCCCAGTCTACACGCTGTTAAAGACTGCAATGCTGCTTATAATTCTCTTTAAAAGTAGAAGCGTTAGGGGGCAGGAGCCAGTAACGGAAAGGCAACTCTCCAACTTTGACTTTTCCATTCTCCAATCTTATGGTGATAAACTTATCCCACTCCGGCGGGTCTATTTCGGGATAATCCACCCTTTTAAAATTCAGAGATGGGCTACTTGCCTTGCGTGCCAGGCAGGCATGCATAATCATTTCTCCCACGGTGAGACGGACCATGCATTCCAAGGTATGTCTTAACTCATGCGGATTCCTGGCATACGTTCTTGAAGCTTCACTTTCTCTTATCGAATTTAGCCAAGTTAAACCTGTTTTCAAGCTCTCTTCACTTTTATATTCGCCACAATAATCTTGCATAATCCGGCATAAACCGGCCTGCAACTCTTTCCATCCCACTCCATCTTTTCGATTCACTGGGGCGTAGATGCGAGTCTTTTCATCCTCCACCTGCTGTCTGTCTATGACTGGCTCTTTCGCTGTTAGCGCACAAGCAGCTGCCTTTCTACCAGCATATCTCCCCGTCGCAGACGCCCCGGCAGCGCCTCCTGAAGTTGTATATAAACCCTCCAGACTGGTTTTAAGGTCCCAATCAACCACCGGCCCGCCACCGCTCATTACACGCCATTGTGCAGGCCCAGGTCCCATGTTCTTACCATAGTCACTACCGAAGCAAGCCGGGTCGGTTGGATAAACGGGTACCTCAAGCATGTCCTTGTCAGGGTCAAACCCGGCTTTAGTATACAAGTCATATATTGGCACGCGGGTCTTGCCCTCATTGCCCACCATGAGGCCAAAGATCGCCCTCCGCTCATGCTCTGGCATACCGGGCAAATCGGCATAAAATGGTTGGACAAACTCACCCTTCGCTGTGCGCTCAAGCAAGTCAGGAGTGAGAAATGAGAAACGGTATTCATAGGGTAAGGTCGCCGGCCCGTGAAGTGTAAATTTCTGTCCGGGCGCTAGTTGATATCTCTCCGACACCGTTTTCAGCACTCTCCCATCCCGATCAACCCAGGGAATCTCTTTACCATTAGCGTCGACCAGTGTGCAGGCATACCAGGTATTGTGAGAACCACCAAATCCATAAGTCACGTGGCTTAAGCCTCCGGGGCACCGTCCCCGGCTTCCTTCCATGGCCGTAAACTCGGCTCCCGCCTTCCATGCCATGGCATAGCCATCACCCGCAACTAAAGGGTCCCAATTCTCGTCACCGTACCCCACCAGTTCGGTTGAGAATATCCAGAGTCGAGTAGGGGTTGATAATGAAAGTACACTGGCTTTTGCCTTAAAGACATAGAACTCGCCGGTTCGAACATTCACTCCTGTCGCGCCTATAATTCTGTTGCCTGGCCTTCCACCTTCATTTAACAGGCTCGTAACCATAACACGGTCATAGATTTCTACGCCTAGCCGTTTAAGTTCCCTGTATAAGGCAGGCTTCATATTCGCCCCACCTCGGAGCCTTATGGTATGTTTGTTCTCATAATCATAGGCGAACATTATCTTGGTCTTTTCGTCCCTAAACTCGGCGCCTGCAAATTCGTCATCCACATCTCTAAAATTAATGCCCATTTTCTCTACATCAAGAAGAGCATCCCAGCTTTCCTTGCAAACGATATAATTAGAATGCCCAAAAGAATATTTACCGAATGAGTTCACCATCTCTTCCGGGGTGACCTTGCAACATGGGTTGGTACAAGCGTGATGCCAGTGATCAATCCCTGCTCCCCCGGAACCACTTCTGATCACCGCTGCCTTGTCCACCACAATGACCTTCGCTCCCTTTTTCGCGGCATTTATTGCAGCGTGGCATCCAGCTAATCCACCACCGAGCACAAGAACATCACAAATCTCTTCATTCTCTTTATCGTAGCTTACAGCATAAGGCCAATTGGAGATATGCTCGTCTTTCAACTCCTGGCTATGCATCTGCTTGCCTCCTGATATATTAGCCATAGGTCAGCCTAATGGTTAAATTTCTACTTGCTTAACCATACATTCTCCGGGTTAAACTTACCAGCGGAGACAGTAAACATGTTGAGATCGTGAACCTTGAGATCTCGGACGCATTGCTGGGTAATTTGCAAAACAGGCATAACCAGACAATAATCGTCAGTAATCATCTTAATTAGCTCCTGAGTTTGCACTTTAGCTTTCTCTTTGTCCATCTGTGCTGATGCCGCCATCAACTTGGTGTTATAGTCGTCCGGAATATAAAGCGATGCAGGGATAAATGCTGCGGACTGTTTTGAAATCCTATTTGTTAATGATTTTCTTGGATCCTCTGACCCCGGGCTGCACATCATGTCATGTTGAACCAGTTGATTGGTCCATCCGCTTTGTTGGAGTTGTACCCATTTACCCATGTCTATCATATCGATTTTGGCATTAATGCCAACTGCACTTAGATATCCTTGTATTGCAGGATATAACAACCCATAAAGCTCACCGGTTGGGCAAGTGAGTTTGGTCTCAAGGGTGGAATAGCCCGCTTGTGCCAGTAGCTCTTTGGCTTTAGTGGGATTGTAAGGATAACCTACTACTGCCGGGTTATACGACCAGGCTGTAGGAGTAGATTCCTGGTTGACAGGTATATACAAACCGTACCCTATTGCCTTAGCTACTTTTTCATTGTCAATGGAGTGCGCTATCGCTCGCCTCACCCTGATATCGGCGAATGGTGAATTGGGATGAGCGCTATCGCCACAGACTCCAAATATCGCCGAAGGAACAAGAGATATATTATATTTACCAGAAGCCTGTAAATCAGCTACATCTTTTGTCGGCAGGCTTAATGCAACATGTGCATCTCCATTCTTAAAAGAAAGCACTTTAGTCACCGGGTCAGCAATGAAATGCCATTCTACACCATCAAGATAAGGCTTGCCCTTCTGCCAATAGTCATTGAACTTCTCATATTTGAGAAGGACATCACGTTCGTAGCTAACAAACTTGAATGGACCCGTGCCTACCGGATGCAACATACAATCTTTCCCCATTGATTTAAGAGCAGCTGGAGAAACCATGCCGGCAGTGATGGGATTAGTAAGAGCCAGTAAAAGTCCGGGGTCGGATTGGGCCATATTTACCCGAATCGTATAGTCATCAATAACATCTATTGATGTTACCTGTTTAAGTTCTGGCGCTGATCTCGCCTGTTCCAGACAAGTCTTGGCAGCTTGAGCGTTGAAATCTGTGCCGTCATGGAACTTCACTCCCTTCATGAGGGTGAATGTAACAGTTAGGTAATCCGCACTATATTGCCAGCCAGTTGCTAACCAGGGGATAACATTGCATTTGTCATCCACATCGAGGAGACACTCGACACAGGTTCTGGAGATAGCAAAATCACCGCCGGCGCCTTTTGTGCCTGGATACCCCAAATTTACTACACCGGGTTGAGCTATTATTTTCAAGATGCCGCCAGTTTGCGGACCTTGTGAGGTGGCTTTTACTGGCGTCGCTGCTGTGGTAGA
This sequence comes from Dehalococcoidia bacterium UBA3254, assembly GCA_002362735.1. The sequence continues at coordinate 1,709 of DEUU01000088.1, read as the reverse complement.
CAACGCTGGCGAGGACGTTGGAGTGGGTGTCGTTGTTGTAGAACAAGCACTCATAAAGGGAAGCGATACTAATACCAAGATCAGGAAAACGCAGCCGACTATTGCTGATAACCTTTTCTTTTTCATAGAACGATAGCTCCTTCTTTTTAATTTATCAATATCTCAAAATTACAATTTAACTCCCATACTCTTTAACTGAAGATAAACTCTAAGGGAAATTCCTGAACTTCTGCATACGTAAGTGGAATTGAATTGAAGGATACTATAACATATGATACATTCTTTGTCAATAGGTGTAATATTCGGTGTTAAAACTAATTATAAGAGGTTAAAATGAAGCTAAATACTTAATGCTTCGTCCTGACAGAATGATAAACAATAAAAAGTTATTAAGAACCAAATATCAAATTTATATTCAAAAATAATTGTTGCCTGTATTACAATATAAGATTTAACAAATATTTCTTGACAACACCCGTTAATTACATTATGCTTGCTTGAAAGTTGGATATTTTAACGCAAATTATCTGGGAATGACGACATGCATTTGAATGCTCTTAACCACCATAATAATTGTCGCAACTCTGATTTGGGAAAATATAGTAGAGCAGGGGAAATATTAGTTAGAAGAATTATGTGAATGGCTAAAGAAACCAGCTTTGGCGTGGAAAGAATATATAAATATATAAAAGGTAATAACAGAACATGACCCAATCGTTTCAGGAAAAAATTGCTGGCGTGGCTAATGACCTGCGAACTCAGTTTCGCGATTTAAATATCGATACATTTTTTAAATTATTTGATACATCAGATACATTGGAAAGATATTATGAACAAAAATTTCATATAAAAACGATAAGTCGCGCAGGTTTTATTTTTCTTAATACTTTAATACTTTGTGGTGGAACAATGCAGCAGACAGAGATAGGTAACGCTATGTCTCGATCCAGGCATGCAACATCTAAACTCATCAGTACACTTGAAAAGCATGGTTTTGTGGTTTCCAATCAGGTAGGCGGCGACCGGAGGAAAAAGGAAGTAAGTATCACCATTAGAGGATTGACTACTGCCAAGCGGCATAATACTCTTACCAGACAACGTGTTAGCAGAGAGGTTTTAGGGGCATTGAGTGAAGCCGAAATCAAGTCCTTGAATCAAAGCCTGGCAATAATAAAGAAACACGTCAACGTGCTTTATGATAAGCTGTAAGTAATTCTTAGAATATAGGCACTAGCTGCACGGCCGACGTTCCATATAAATCAGTTATGAACATAATTGAGTTATTGGTACAAAACCCTTCTGCTGCAAAGTGTCAAGAATGTCTTCTGGTCCTATCTCTTCAATGATCTCTCCTCGTTGACTTGTATGTTGATATACGGCTCCGTTTAAGCTTTTTACCAGCTACGGGTATTCTCATAAAAAGTGCCGAGTATTTATCAAACATAGCCCATGATTAACCGGCCTTTTTACTTTCGGCAATCTGCTCCACGACTTCAAGATTCGGCTGGTCTTTTTGAAATGATTTTCATGACCTACAATCAGGATATGCTTCCATTTATAACAATTTACTCAGTCGCGTCACGGAGGTTATCAACTTGAGATATTCATATCTCCAGGTAATACGTTCACTGGATACTGGTCGGACCTATTTTGATGTCCAAAAATAATCACCGTTATCTTTGAGTGAATATTTCGGCGATTCGGAGCCA
>DEUU01000117.1 GCA_002362735.1 Dehalococcoidia bacterium UBA3254 | reverse complement strand
AAATCAATCAACCTGAGGCTAAATTTGATTGAAATAACTGTTATAGAAAACATTGTCTGGATAAATATGGTCAGTCTTGTCACAATAGGCTTATTGCATGAAGTGAATAAGAATGATTCTGGAAATGTTTAAGTCAGACAGCATTGTTAAGGAATAGACTTAGTCATATCAGCATGATTGTAGTAACAGCAAGAGACTGGTAACTATCCTAGTCTCTTGTCGAAGCCAGGGCAACGGTGTGTCTTTCAGACGGCTTTTTACCTTACTAGCGACTCCCGATTCTGAAGAGTAATACGTTTTGGTTTGTATTATCGACAATACAAGGTGTCTGAGGTGAAGGTGGAGGAAACAACTCCCAACGTTGCAGAGTGGCTGCTTTGGAGTACTGGAAGAGTTCTTGAACTGTCACTTTACCATCTTCATCTGAATCTACCCTGTCTGGTCGTTGAAGGCCGTCGATTAAGTAGTAGGAGAAAACCCCGTGTTTGAGAAGAGCGTCTTGCCAACTTAGTTCGCCTTTTGTAACACTAGACATAAGTACTCGGCCTTCGGCACTGAGACTGGAAAGGAAATCTGCGCTGAGACAAGTATCGAGAATAATCACTGTATTATTACTCTTGATGGGTGAAAGCCAGGTATCTAGTTCGACTGGGCTAATGTCGTTTTCGTGGGAGTTCTCAATAGAATCGTATAGATACAAGTAATCTGCTGCCCCCGATCCAGCATAGAATACAAGAGTTGTCGATTCGCTGCTTTTAGAACTTGAGACAAGCCAATTTAAGAGAGTTTCTCTCACGTTGGCTTTCGTGGCGTCTGCATCCACGAGTAGTCTTACATTGTCCTCTCCAAAGTACTGCGATAACTCTGAAGCTAGATCGCAAGCGTCATTGTATGCATAGCCCGTGTCATGGTCAGTGGTTTGATATTTTCCCACGCCTATTATCACGGCATGCAGACTGGAAGAACTATTTACACTGAAAGTAACCATATCTATTGTAGTAGTCAGGTCTCGACCGGGATTAGTGTTGATGCCCGGGTTGCACGAAACTTGCATACTCAAGACGAATACCAAAACTACCAATAGAAGAAAATGAAGATGTCTCCAACAATGTTTATACCAAATCTTCTCTCGCATAAAAATTTTATCCTTATTTACTCAAGTTATCGAGTTTGGTTAAGCAATATACAATTGCTTGATATCGGTTCGTGAAATTAAGCTTGGAGTATATTGCATTTATATGATTCTTGACAGTTTTCTCTTTGATTTCTAGTTCATCTGCGATCTCGATATTTGCCTTCCCATAGCTTATCAACTGCAAAACATCATACTCTCTAGGGGTCAACTCACAAAGGTGTCTGTTCATTAACATTCCCTCCTCTTCCACGAGGATTGTTGTGGTCGCAACCAGTCAAGAGAGAAGTTGAGAAATGAGGGCCTATGTTATTGATAAAGTCCCGTTTATTATTGACAATTATCCATTGTCTATCCTCTTGCTTGCTCAGCTTATCATGGACAAGTGAATACAATATGAACGATAGTGTTCTAAATAAGCTGAAGGCTGTTTTCAACTCTTCAACAGACTAGTAGCATGGAAGAAGGAAACATACCACTTATGAAAGAGTCTAAGCAAATAAGACACGACCTGATTAATCGACCGTCTAGAAGTTTATTAGACAAGTGATGGATAAAAGGATTTTCCCAGAATAGCGTGCCCCGGAATAGAATTCCGGGGCACTAATACCCAAAATTGTGAAACGATACTATTAGTAGAATACAGCCCAGGTAAACCCGCCTTGAGTATCGTGTGTGTGGGAGCCGTTATAGAACCTCCCCACACCATTATGGTTGACAATGCTGCATTGTCCATAACCGGCAGTAGGCTGGTATATACGCATGGTGCTCGAAGGTTGGTTACCTCCGCTTGTTCTCTTGGCTGCAACTGAGTTGTATTGGAGGCACCACACTGCTTGCCTTGTCGTACTATTCACCTGACAATACTCAGAGGTGTCATATTGTGTATACGTCCAACTGAAAGCGGCATTGAGTGAGCCAGGATAACCAGCGCTCATTCCGATGTTCCAATTATTGCTATAGGATCCTGTTATCGAACCGTTGGGCAAATACTCATTGAACACATCGGCGAACGGTGATGCATCCCATCCTTGGATAGCCCAACCATACTGGTTCTCCCAGTTGTTACCAGACACTATATAGCCCGGTTGCATAGAAAAGAATGTTAAATCACCGTACCAATCGTAGGTTGAGCTACCATCGTCATTGAGACGATTGAAATACGAATTCACAATAACGTTTCCGTAAGGAGCATCCCAGATTGTATGTTCTGCCCACGATGCATAGGCCCAATTCGGGCTTCTAGCACTATAGACCGCTGTCGGAGTTGAGGGCTCAGCCTGTTTCTCTTGGTACCATTCCACCCCGTCTTCCCACGCACCATTAACACTATCACGATTCATCGCTACCGCAGTAAACTGAACGGTTGTTCCATCCGGCTTAACCTTGTATCCAAATGAAACTAATCTTCCACCAGCGGAAAGGTCTGGTATAGCTATGGCCTTGAGATAATTATCTATATCTGCGAGAACGCTATTAGCACGAATGGCATCACTAACGGCTGTCTCTCTAATCTGATCCATTTCTGATTGGGATATAGACTGCTCGAACGTCCTTAATATTAAAATACACCCATTAGCTGAAGTCAATGTCCGTTCTCCATTATCTTGAGCAAGAACTGGAGTCATTGTCCAAACCTGAGTAAGCAGGACCGCTGCTAGAGCTACCCCTACTGCTGATTTTGAAATCTTCATCTGACATTCCTTAAAATTTGACTTAACTTATATGAATTGTTCCCAAGAACCAATTAAGATAAATATGGTAAAGCTGATACTTGTAATTGTCATGAGTCTTAGGACCCATACGAGAAAAATACTTTTCCGTCGTAGGATTCTGCGAGACTCAAGAACTATTTTACGCTGGAGTCCTTATTTCTATTCCTCCAGCCGACCTCATCTGTTTCGTGGCTGGTATTTTGTATGCAGGGTTCCTGGTCTGCCGAATCTGAGAACCTTAGTTACGGAAGTGTTGCGTTAAAATTTGTGAGGAAGAGACCTTGTTGCCGAAAAATCCAAAATAAGAACTCAATCTGAAGGTGTATCTTATTTCAGTTTTTAGCATAGAATGAATAATAAGTACGAAATCATAAACTAGGGCATTGAGGCAATTGGACTAGGAAAGTACTGCCGTGGCCTTTTTCGCTTCTCAAGGATATCTGTCCATTGGCGGCATTTATAATACTCTTGGCAATAGCAAGGCCGAGTCCATAACCACTCCCTTCCTGCTGACCTGGTAATCTGTAAAAACGCTCGAAGACATGTGCTATATTTTCACTAGATATTCCGGGGCCATTATCCGCTACGGAAATAACAATATCAGCTCCACTTCGCGTAGCGGTAAGAGATATAGTACCTCCGGTAGGAGTGTTTTTTCCAGCATTGTCAAGAAGGTTAGACAGAACTCGAAGCATCATCTTTCGTTCACCTCGAATACTCAGTCCTGGCTCCACTTGAGAAACAAAGCGTATGCCTTTGGCTTCGAAGAGATATCTGAAAGCTTCTTCTGATTCGGTCACAGTAGCTGAAAGGTCAAAAGTACCCATTGATAAATTGAACTTTCCCTCGTCAACCCGTGATAGAAACAGGAGGTCGTTCACTATTCCTTCCAGATCCTTTACTCTTGCTAACAAGAAACTCAATAATTCTTGTTTCTCCATACACTCTCTCGGCGAAGCCAGTTCGGTTGTTATCAATGCCTTCATTGAAGCTAATGGAGTTCTAAGCTCATGAGCAGCATCGGATACAAATAATTTCTGAGTATTAAACGAGTTTTCTAGTCTGTCAGCCATAGTATTGAATGACCTGGCTAGACGTCCAATCTCATCTACTGACTTAAAATTAACCCTACTTTTCATGTCAGAATGGCTCAGTCTCTCCGTAGCTGAGGTGATTTTAGTTAGAGGAACGGTTGCTATTAAAGAAGTCAACATTCCGAATATGACCGAACCGATAAAGACTATCGGAAGAGCGGATTTTATGTCGGACAAAAACGCGTCTACCCAGTCTTTAACTGGAAATACATTGTTATTCATGGAAACCAAGAACACCATGTTATCATATTCAGGAACGATGCGATAATACAGTTGATTCAAACGTTTCGTTCCAAGATTTGGATCCGAAAAGGCCGCTATCGTTGCAGGGAACAAGTTCTTAGAAATTAGGAATGGTCCTATTATATAACTAGAACCAGAATTAGTTTCAGTCACATCGTAAGTGATACTAAAGTATTCCTCATTGTAGAACCAGAATGGACCATCGATTGAACTACTAATATTTGACAAGCCCTTTACGATTCCAAGGACTGGCTTGAAATCTGGCAATTCATTTTGTATGTCCCTTGAGTCAAGACTATACTCTGGATTATTGAACAAATGACTCGTGTCGATTTCACCAGGCTTTACTCCATTTATCAAAGCAGGACCCTTCTCCGATTCGCGCAACGCCGCCCAGGTATCAATCTGGTTTCTTCTATACTCGGTTAAACCCATGCTCAAGCTAACAACTACAAGGATCGATAATACAAACAGAACCGTTAGTTTGATACTAAGGCTTTTCATTTTTAACGACATATCCTAGCCCCTTAACTGTATGTATGATGGCTTCCTTGTCTTCCGGGCAAAGCTTTCGCCGTATCCGGCTTAACAACACATCGATAACATTGGAAAAGGTACCGTGCTCGCTATCCCAGAGATGCTCCTCAAGCATTTCGCGAGTAACTATCCCGTTGCGATTGATGATAAGGTATTCTAGGATTGAGTATTCTTTTGAAGTCAATGCTATCAGCAAACCATTATATGTAACTGTTCTGAAAGTTGAATCCAAAACAAGGGGGCCAATCACAATACGATTGGTCTCTGTCCGGGTAGCTCTTCGTATTAGTGCCCGAATTCGAGCGTAGAGTTCCGGATAACTAAATGGTTTTACTAAATAGTCATCAGCACCACTATCTAGTCCTCGAACTCTGTCTGCTTCTTGATATCTGGCTGTTAGCATTAAGATGGGGCTTCGTATTTTTCTCTCTCGCAATTTAACAGCGACCTCGAATCCGTCGATTCCTGGTAATACTATATCTAGGATAATTACATCGTACGAATACACTTCTGCCATTTCCAATGATGACGGACCATCTTTGACCCAATCGACTGCGTAGCCACTCTGTTCTAGTCCTTTTTTCATAACCATGGATAGAGGCTTGTCGTCTTCGACCAGAAGTATCTTCATATCATCTTTATATCATGCCGACATGAATGCACGATTAATCAAAAATTTTTAAAGACAAGAGATGCTAATTGCAATTGTGGGCATTTCATGACTTCTGCTCTCCTGCACGCTGTAAAGTCTATTACTGAATAATAATATAAGTCAAGAATTTCATATATAGAATCTTCATTGTCTAAAATCACCATAAGGAAATAGAGAGAAAAAAGAGATTTCATGAAGTATCACGGTGAAAGCATCACCAAACACCAAATACTTCAAAGGAACCTCGCTGAAAAGTCTACCACGACTTAATTCGGGCAGATTCTCTTGATTATCCCACGTCATGCATTTTCCTGACTGGTCATTGAGATTCAAGCAGAATTCTGTACCAAAGGTTTCTCTTCCTAGGACTATTTCGTAGCCATGTTTTTCTGCCAGTTCGCCCAAGCGAAGAGCCTGCGCGGGATTAGTGATGGACTGGCGGTCACCTGCAATAAACTTAATCATTTATGGACTGTGTACCACTCCAACCAAGAGCACACTGGCTTTTATAAATGCCCACCATCCCTACCAGCTTTATCAAACAACGTTCTTAGTCTACTGAACCTCTATCACAGAGAAAGCTCCGGTAAAAAGAAATAGTTTTTTAAGAACAAGCCGCTCAGCTTGAATGCGACGACCAATGATCTCTGTCTGAGCTAATTCCCTTGGACTGTATTCCGCCAGATCAATGAGGCGGTAAAACTACATTGCCGCTTAATTATGATAATTACCTACCCAAATTCCCCGTAATCACTGACGGTAAGACCCTTGAGGTCATCGCCGACTATAACTCCAGGCTACCACAAGGCAACATTAAAGCCATGGACTGGGGTTATTGCGACTTCACCCTTTTCCACGAGTAGTACAAATCTGGTGTCTTTTTTAACACACGTCTATAGGACAATGCCGCCAAGAATACGCCGGCGGGGGGCCGGGTCAACCTGTCGGCGCAGCAGGAAGGGAAGACGGTTATAATCACCGTCAGCGATACCGGCATCGGCATCCCGGCGCAGCACCTGCCCCATATCTTCGAACGTTTCTACCGGGTGGAGCAGGAAGGGACGGAGAAAGACGGCGGGGCGGGGCTGGGGCTGGCGATCTGCAAACGCATCGCCGAACTCCACGGCGGCCG
>DEUU01000380.1:401-2836 GCA_002362735.1 Dehalococcoidia bacterium UBA3254 | reverse complement strand
AGCCGCTTTTTCAGGATACTATCCGGGAAGGCGGTTTGAATAAGTACCTGTTTGAGATGGCGAACATACGCGATCAGTGCTCCTGGGTACATGCTACTCACATGCCGCAGTCTACTGAAAAAGCCAAAGACCTGGTGCGCATGGCCGTGGCACGGGCGAATACACTTTTACCATTACATCAGCAGCGGGCTGAAGTAACTCGCAGGGCTTTAATTGTCGGAGGTGGATTGTCCGGAATGATTGCAGCGCTCGGTATAGCGGCTCAGGGTTATGAAGCTGTGCTCGTGGAAAGAGAAAAAGAGTTGGGGGGAAACTTAAAACGGATTTTCTTTAGCGAGATTGATAGAGATCCCCAATTATTGTTAAAAGATCTGGTAAATAAAGTTGAAACTGATCCTAAAATAAAGGTGTATAAAGCGGCGGTTGTAAAGAAAACCACCGGGTTCCTCGGAAACTACGTTACGGATATAATCAACGACCAGGACAAGGTCGAAACGATTCAGCATGGAGTCGTTATTATTGCTACCGGAGGGACTGAATACGAACCTGTCGAGTATCTCTACGGCCAGTCCCCTAAGATAATGACCCAATTGGAATTGGAAAAGAAACTGAAAGATCCCGCAAATGATCTAAAGTCTTTAAAAGCGGTAGCGATGATACAGTGCGTAGGTTCTCGCGAAGAGGAACATCTTTATTGCAGCCGCGTCTGCTGCAGTCAGGCGATCAATAACGCCATTAAATTGAAAGAATTTAATCCGGATATGAAGGTTTATATTCTTTACCGGGATATCCGCACTTATGGTTTACATGAGTTACAATATCGCCGCGCCAGGGAGATGGGAGTTATCTTTATTCATTTTCGAAAGTCTCAAAAACCCGTGGTCAGCCTGGAGAACGATAATTTGCAGATTAAAGTCATAGATAAAGCGTTAAATAGAGAAATTAACCTTGACCCGGATTTACTGGTATTGAGCGCGGGTATCCGGCCTCAGGCTGATTCTGAAGATTTTGCCAGTGCCTTGAAACTCTCTCTCACACAGGATAAATTTGTCATGGAAGCCCATATGAAGCTTCGACCACTGGATCTGGTAAACGAAGGAATGTATGTTTGTGGACTGGCTCATTCACCGAAGAATATTTCTGAATCTATTGCTCAGGCGCAAGGGGCGGTATCCAGAGCTCTTACGGTTCTTTCCCAGCCCTATCTGATGGTGGGAGGGGTAGTGTCTGTGGTCGACCCGGAAAAGTGTGCTGCCTGTCTGACCTGCGTTCGCTCATGTCCATACGATGTACCTGCTATCAATCAAGAAGGTGTAGCTTATATCGAACCTGCCGGTTGTCAGGGCTGTGGAATTTGTGCATCTGTTTGTCCGCGTAAGGCTATTACATTGCGGAATTACTCTGATGAGCAGGTCATGTCTAAGACTCGGGTCCTGGTGGAAGCCGGTTCGGAGAAAAAATAGTTATGGAAAATTCGAGTAATTTTGAACCAAAGGTTGTTGCTTTCTGCTGCCATTATTGCGCCTACTCAGCAGCCGACCTGGCCGGTTCTATGCGCCTTGAATACTCGCCGAATGTGCGTATTGTAAAATTGATGTGCACCGGAAAGGTTGATACTTTGCACTTGTTGAAAGCCTTTGAAGACGGGGCGGATGCAGTCTATGTAGCCGGCTGTGAGGAAGGCAGTTGTCATTTTCAGGAAGGGAATCTGAGGGCAAAAATGAAAGTCGCCCAGGCTAAAAAACTGCTCAAAGAGGTAGGTATGGAGCCTGAAAGGCTTGAGATGTTTCATATTGCAGCTTCAAACTCCGTTTTGTTTGCCAAAGCTGCCGATGAGATGACGGAGCGTGCCCGTAAACTGGGTCCGAATCCATTAAAGAAAAAAGGTGAAAACAAATGATTGTAGGTGAAAGGAAGCCATTCGATCAAATCTGGGAAAGTATTAAGGATCTTAAGAGTATCTTAATACTTGGCTGCGGTACCTGTGTGAGCGTCTGTCAAGCTGGCGGAGAAAAAGAGGTTGGCCTGCTGGCCAGCGAAATACGCATGAAAAGCCAGCTTTCAGGGAAAGAGATAAAAATCGGTGAAGCCACTATAGAGAGGCAGTGCGACCGGGAATTTTTTGACTCAATTAAAGCTAAAGTCAAAGAATATGATTCAATTCTTTCGATGGCTTGCGGAGCTGGTGTGCAATTTACGGCTGAGGTGATGGAACCTGCCATTGTGATTCCGGCTTTAAATACTCGTTTTATTGGAGTCACGGAACAAGAAGGTACCTGGGCAGAACGTTGCCGAGCCTGCGGAAATTGCATTCTGGCGGATTACGGCGGGATTTGCCCTATGACTATTTGTGCTAAAAGCCTCGTGAATGGGCCATGCGGTGGCAGTAAAAACGGAAAGTGCGAAGCTGGGCAGGAAAAGGACTGCGCCTGGGT
>DEUU01000380.1:0-155 GCA_002362735.1 Dehalococcoidia bacterium UBA3254 | reverse complement strand
AAAAGGACTGCGCCTGGGTCTTGATATATAATCGGCTTAAAAATCAAAAACGGCTGGAGAATCTGCGCACTTTGATACAAACAAAAGACTACAGCAAGCAGACCCATCCCGGGCGCTATATCAATGAAATTTATCTGAAACCGAAGATGGAGGAG
>DEUU01000155.1:13738-15743 GCA_002362735.1 Dehalococcoidia bacterium UBA3254 | reverse complement strand
CGGTAGTTATAGAATGTTATTTGAGACGCTCTGCAATCCGGTTTAAATAATTAAGAAAGAGAAAACTGATGGTACCTGCAATCGATGACATCACCCAGCAAAAATTGGAAAAATTAACGGCGCTGCGCGCAGCCGGGATTGAACCTTTTCCCTACGGATACCACCGTACTCATACCGCACAGCAAGCCCTGGTGATCGTGGAACAGAACAAAGACAATCTTCAGAACCAGGAATTCAAGGTTAATGTCGCCGGACGGATTATGGCTAAACGCGGAATGGGGAAGACTTCTTTTACGGACCTGCGTGACGGTACCGGTAAAATCCAGCTTTTTTTCCGTATCAATAACCTTGGCGATAAGTATAGCCTGGTTAAAGATATTGACGTCGGAGACATTATCGGAGCACGGGGCAAGTTATTTCTAACTCGCTCAGGAGAAGCTACTATCGAGGTACAAGATTTTACCCTTCTGGCCAAAGCCCTGCAACCTCTTCCGGAAAAATGGCATGGACTGGTAGATGTAGAAAAACGCTACCGTCAGCGCTACCTAGATCTTATTTCAAATCCGGAAGTGAAAAAAATTTTTGAAACCCGAAGCAGAGTTATCAGCGAGATACGCAATTATTTAAATTTCAAAGAGTTTTTGGAAGTCGAAACCCCGGTCCTTCAACCTGAAGCCGGTGGTGCTTCTGCCCGTCCTTTCATAACCCACCATAACGCCCTGGACCGGGATTTCTACCTGCGTATCGCTCTGGAACTACATCTGAAGAGACTTATCATCGGTGGCTTTGACAAAGTTTATGAAATTGGACGAATTTTCCGCAATGAGGGCATCGATTTTAAACATAATCCGGAATTCACGATGCTCGAGTCTTATGAAGCCTATGCTGATTACCAGGACGTCATGAAAATGCTGGAAGAGATGATTTCTACTGTCTGCCAGCGTGTTATGGGTACAACGAAGGCGGAGTTTAACGGCCAGCAAATCGATTTCAGTCCACCCTGGAAGAGAATGGAGCTGCGCCAGGCGGTGATTCAATTTGCCGGTCTGGATTATGACCAGTTTCCGGATACCGAATCGTTAAAAGCGGAAATGAAGCGTCGAGGGATGCAGTTCGATCCCGGCAGAGAGCGCGGAAAACTGATTGATGAATTGATCTCAACTTACGTCGATCCGAACATGATACAGCCGACGATATTATTCGATTACCCGATTGAGCTTTCTCCGCTGGCCAAGAAAAAACCTGGGAACGAACGTATTGTCGAGCGTTTCGAAGCTTATGCCGGCGGTATGGAAATCGCCAATGCCTTCACCGAATTAAACGATCCCATCGACCAGCGACAACGCTTCATAAAACAAATGGAAGAACGTTCAGCCGGAAATGAAGAAGCCCAGAAGATGGATGAGGATTTCGTCCTGGCGATGGAACAGGGGATGCCGCCGACCGGCGGTCTGGGAGTGGGAATTGACCGGATTGTGATGCTTTTAACTAACCAGCAGTCCATCCGGGAGGTCATTCTCTTCCCCGCACTAAGAGAGAAGGAAGGGTAAAATATGTTTGATTTAAAATTAATTCGCGATAATCCGGACCATGTCCGTGAATCTCTGGCTCACCGTAAAGATACCGCTTCTATCGATGAAATAATTAAACTTGATCAGGATAGACGCCAGAAACTAACACTATTGGAAGAACTCCGCCACGCCCGTAAAGGCGGTAAAATGGCTCCCGAAGAAGGCCGTAAGCTCAGGGACCAGATTAATGCTCTGGAGACTGAAACCGGTGAAATGGATGTAAAGCTGAAAGACCTTCTGCTGCGGGTCCCTAATATGCCTGACATATCAGTTCCGGTCGGCACGAGTGAAGAGGACAATGTAGTTGTCCGCACTATTGGTGAACCGCCAAAATTTGATTTCAAACCTCTTGCCCATTGGGAACTGGGTGAAAAACTCGGCATCATTGATTTCGATCGAGGAACAAAGCTGTCCGGAAGCCGCTTCTACGTTCT
>DEUU01000155.1:13175-13402 GCA_002362735.1 Dehalococcoidia bacterium UBA3254 | reverse complement strand
TGTTATCAAGAGGTTTATCTTCCTTTCATGGTCAAACATGATACTATGCAAAATTCGGGAAATCTGCCGAAGTTCGCCGATAACCTCTATCACGATGCGGAGGAAGATTACTGGTTTGTACCTACTGCCGAGGTACCTATCACCAGCCTTCACGCTGATGAGATTCTTCAGGCAGACAGGCTTCCTCTCTATTATGTCGCTTATACCGCCTGTTTCCGCCGGGAAAA
>DEUU01000155.1:0-12913 GCA_002362735.1 Dehalococcoidia bacterium UBA3254 | reverse complement strand
GCCGGTAAGGATGTCCGGGGAATCAAGCGAGGTCATCAGTTTGATAAAGTGGAAATGTATAAACTGGTAACGCCGGAATCATCAATGGATGAACTGGAAAAAATGGTTAAAGACGCGGAGGACATCTGCCAGAAGCTGAATCTTACTTACCGCATAAAATTGCTGAATACCTCTGATATGGGTTTCTCTTCCACCAAGACCTATGATATCGAAATATGGGCCCCCGGACAGGGCGAATGGCTGGAAGTTAGCTCATGCTCTAATTGCAAAGATTTCCAGGCCCGCCGCGCCAATATTAGGTACAGACCCGCCAATGATAAAAAGCCCGAGTTCGTTCATACATTAAATGGTTCTGGACTGGCTTTGCCCAGGGTCTTAATTTCGGTTATGGAGAATTACCAGCAGGCGGATGGCACTATTAAAATCCCGGAAGTCCTCCAAAAATACGTCGGCTGTGATATCATCAAAAAACAATAAAAACGTTCTATCTCTTCACGAGCTTTTTATATAGTTCGATGAGAAGGACATTGATAGTCACGGAAGCCACCGGAGGTATCGCCAGGAGCCATAAATTCTTCATTATGTTGATACCGTAATAAGCACATAAGGCAATAAGGGCAAAGGTAATCCCCGTGCCTATGGCTACGCAGCCTGCCGCCAGGAAGATATAGAGGAATATCAGATTTCGATCATCCGATCCTCTCATATCACCTACTCTCTCCTTCCCTATTGTACATCCTGGTCATTTTGCCAGCAAAGCACTAACCATTGGTACAGGTAAAACCTCTTCTGCTAAACAGTGCAATATAAGTTGATTCAATTTATAATAATATTGAATTATAAGAAACAAACAGCGATTAAATTTGGTCATTGACACTTCTAATAGTTTATCCTTACACTGAATAATAGAGTGCGGAGGAAACAGTATTATGAGATGTCCGGTAGATAAAAACGATATGATAGTGGTCGAACATCAGAAGATAGAACTTGACCACTGCCTCCGCTGCGCCGGAGTCTGGTTTGATGGAGGAGAATTAGACCTGCTTGTTTCCACCATGGCAGCGAATGGGGGTAAAATGTCTCAAACTGATCTTCTCACTCCTCATGAGGCCAAGGTGGATGAAACCAAAAGGAAATGCCCAGTTTGCGGCCGCAAAATGAACAAGGTCTGGATGGGTAAAGATCCCAAAGTGCTCATAGACACCTGTCCGCTGGGGGAAGGATTCTGGTTCGATGGAGGAGAGCTGCATCAGGTATTACAGCAGATAGAACCGATGAGATCTAAGGATGTTCTGTCTTTCCTGGGGCAAGCATTCCAGGCAACACATAGTGGAAAACGGAAAACTTAAATAATATAACGGAAAACTTATTAAAAAGGAGGTATTAAATGGGTGCTGGAGCCATCATCGGTATTATCATCGGCGTCATCATCATTATCTTTATTATTATTTACATCGCCATGTACAACGGTCTAGTCGGGCTGCGCAATCAGACCAAAAATGCCTGGGCACAAATTGACGTCCAGCTCAAACGTCGGCATGACTTGATTCCTAATCTGGTAGAAACCGTCAAGGGGTATGCGGCCCACGAGCGTGGAACACTGGAGGCAGTAACTAATGCCCGCAACATCGCTCAATCTGTTGCCAACACAGGCGGCGGCGTGGCCGAAAGAGCTAAAGCAGAGGGAGAACTTAGTAGCGCTCTATCCCGTCTACTGGCAGTGGTGGAAAATTATCCTAACCTGAAAGCAAATCAAAACTTCCTTGCTCTTCAAGAAGAACTGACTTCTACCGAGAACAAAATCAGTTTTGCCAGACAATATTACAACGATTCGGTTTTACGGTATAACAATCAGACCCAGATGTTCCCTTCGAATATTGTTGCCAGTCTGGGCGGTTTTAGATCAGGTGAATTCTTCGAGGTTTCGGTTGCCGCAGAGAAAGAGGCGCCAAAAGTCAGTTTTGTTACTCCTCCGGAAATCAAGACTGAAAACAAGTAGAAAGAACTATGTGGGAACAGATTAGATCAAATCAGATTCGGTCGGTATTACTGGTAACACTGATGGCGCTTTTGCTCCTCGCCATTGGTTACTTTGTTGGACTGGCCTTTTTTGACAGTCCGATCGCCGGATTGGTGATTGCCGCAATCATCTGGGGCATTATGAATCTGATCGCCCTCACTTCAGGAGACAGTATTATTCTGGGTATGGCGGGGGCCAGGAAAATCGGCCCCCAGGACCATCCCAGGCTATACAACGTGGTTGAGGAAATGAAAATCGCTTCCGGTCTGGAAAAAATGCCGGAGGTATACATTATCGATGACCCTGCCTTAAACGCCTTTTCTACCGGCCGCAGCCCGGACCATACTGCCGTTGCAATTACATCAGGGCTTTTGGACAAACTCAACCGTGACGAATTACAGGGCGTCATCGGGCATGAGATCGGCCATATTAAAAACAAAGATATACGATTGATGTTGCTGGCCAGCATCTTGCTGGGTGCAATTGTGATTTTGGCCTGGTATGCTACTCGAATCCTGTTTTTTAGCGGAGTTGCCGGCGGTGGAGGAAGGAGAGGGTCTTCACGGGATGGAGGCGGCGGGGCAGGCATGGCGCAGCTTATCATTCTTATCGTGGGACTTGTTTTAATCGTCCTGGCACCCATTTTCGCCCAGCTCATTTATTTTGCTATTTCTCGTAAGAGAGAATACCTGGCAGACGCCTCTTCTGCCCTCTATACCCGCTATCCAGAAGGACTGGCTTCCGCTCTGGAGAAATTACAGAATAACAACACCCAGGTCAAGAGCGCTAATAAAGCTACCGCCCCGATGTACATCAGCAACCCTTTTTATAAGAGGGGCATGTCAGTAAACGATATTTTTGCGACTCATCCTCCCCTGGCTGATAGAATCAAAATTCTGCGGGCGATGAACGGGGCGAGTTATGCTGATTATGACAAGTCTTATCAAAAATTCAAAGGTTCACAGGTGGTGCCGCCATCAGCTTTAGCAATAGAAGAACCTGCGGTTCCACTGCGGACGGCAACCGCCGGTGCTCAAGCCGGAGATGTCCAGGATAGAATTGACCGGACACGTGAAACCTCCGACTTGATGTGGAGAATGAATAATTACAGAACTATCATTTGCGAGAATTGCGGGACCAGAATGAGATTACCGCCCAGTTATGATCAACCGTCAGTGCGGTGTCCCCATTGCGGCCACATGAATGAAGTATAAAGCGGAGGAATTTTCCTGTCGCGGACTGATCCCTGCAGCAGATTCAGATGATTATTTTTTCTTATTGCGTCCCTTATTTCGCGTCAATTCATCTAAAAGCTTCTTCAAGCCAGGCCTTTCATCGATGGTTACTTCCTTAACCGTCTTATTTCGATAGCATTTTTCGATAGCCTGATATCTTACTTTCTCAAGCAATCCTTTCAGGTTCTCAATTTCTTCTTCGGATAGTACCTTAAGCACATCCTGTATCAGGTCCCATCCGCTTTGAGCGCTGCTTTTTAAATACTGATCGCCCTTTTCTGTGATAGAAAGGCGTATTGACCGGCGGTCCTGAATATCCCGCACTCTCTTCACAAATCCACCTTTCTCCATCCTGTCAACAATCAAAGTAATACTGTTCAAATTTCTATCAACCCAATCAGCAATTTGAGTGGGAGTCGCCGGAGCATCGGCATTTTTGATGGCCATAAGAATTGCATGTTGCTGGGAAGTAAGTCCCAATTTCGCGTAAACCTTTTCTTCACACTTGATGACACTGTTCAGGGTTTGATGCAGGAGGATCCAGACCATTAGCTGTTGGTTGTTAAAAGTAAATTTGACAGGCACTTCATTCTCCGCAATAAAATATTTTTGTCATTATCGTTATTGTATTACTCATTGTATCATATCGTACAAATTGTACCATACATTACCAAAAAGCAAAATAGGGCAGAGCGCGGCGCATAAAATATATTTGTACCCTTAATATTAATTCATTATTTCAGCTTTAAGGTAGAACCTCATTTTAAAAAAATTATCAGGATTATGTTCTCTTTTGGGTGTTAACAACTTTAGCTGTCTTATCTCGTTATATTAAGCAGGATACCGACTAATCAGGAAGGGACTCTGGATAATACTTGTACAGATTTTATATATGTCAAATATAAGCTGGGAAAGGTCTAGTAATGAATCGTAAAAAATTTCTCGTATCATTTATTCTAATTTTATCTGTGATGAGCTCTGCAATAGCTGGTTGCAGCAAGAGTGCTAACCAGACCGTTACATTTGATCAGCTAATATCTCAAGCCGACCGGTACAACGGACGATCAGTTACATTCGAAGCCTTCTATTTTGCCGGTTTTGAAATATCAGCTCTTTCGAGAGCAGTTGGGCCTTCCACTTCCGGCACCTGGAAAATTGTTCCCACCGGCTCACTGATCTGGGTAGAAAGCGGCATCTCCGAAGAATTATTTAACAAGCTGTACCGCCAAACTGACACCCCGTCGGGTTATACTGAGCATATCGGTAAGTTAAAAGTCACTGGTAATTTTGAGACCGGGCGTAAATATGGGCATCTGGATGCCTATCAATATCAGATCGCCATCACCAGTGCTGAACTCCTGGATTGGTCGCCGCCACCGGGTGGCGGTACTTCGACACAAACCGGAATTTTCCAGATTAAAGTAACCGATCAAAATGACAAACCGCTAGCCGGCGCCAAAGTAGTCTCTGAAGAGCAACCGGATGGCCAATTAAAAATAACTGGATTAACGGATGCTGAAGGCATTGCCATCTTTTCAGATGTTAATTCAGGAAATTACATATTTGATATCAACCGCTACGATTACCTTCAAAATAACATTGCGATCACTGTAGCTGCAGGTCAGACTACCAGTGCAACTGTAAAACTGGAAAGTGCCTGACATAAACAGACAACCTACTCAGCCAGCATAACTGAAGAGCTTACCCTCTAGATACTCAAAGAAAGAAGCCTTAAATAATCGCATATAATAAAAATTAAGGGTAAGCTTTTTCGGCGCTTTACCGGCTTACAAAATGAGATGATTTCCGAATTCCCATATGCGGTGATCGTGATCGGGGCGGTCCTGGTGGGGTTGTGGGTTTCTAATACCCTTTATGATTTAAAGGTGCCCCATTATATTTCAAGGAAAATTGGCCACAGTGCTGGCGGCCTTGGATTTTTAACCATGGTTTTTGCTTTCTCCTCCGCCATATGGCCAATGATCCTGGCTTTCTCTTTTGGGTTAATCCTCTGGTTAGCCCGTTTGTGGCGGCCGGGCACATTTAGAGGGGTAGGAGGAAGCGGACGGAACGCTAATGTCAAGGCAGAAGTCTGGTTCGCCTGGACCGCAGTGCCCATTTTTGCCGTTGGATGGCTATGGCTGAACCAGCCTTTTATCACCGTATCCTGCTTGTTGTTCATGGCCTGGGGAGATTGCGTTACCGGATTGATCCGCTCAGAGGTATATCACAAACCCATCAAAGGCCTCTGGGGTTCAGTTGCCATGCTCATTGTTTGTCTTGTAATCTCCTGGGCTTTTATCAAACCTTTCTGGATTGGCGCGGCAGGTTCAGCGGTAGCCACGATTATTGAGTGGTCTTTTGGGGACGTAGGATTAATTAAATGGGCAGACGATAACTGGGCTATTCCAGTGTTTAGTCTGGGTTTCATTCTCGGTTTAGCCAAATTGACCGGATACCTGTGATGAAAGATATTTTATTGAAGTCTAAGTTATGAGGAATCTAAAAGCCATGAAAAACTTTGAGGTTGGCGCTAAAAGTATCAAGGTGCACCTCTGGACTCTTCCCCGATGGTTTGCTTCTCCATTCTTCGGGTTGTCCGCGATAATGGGAGCGTTGCTGGCTGGGGGGATGAGTCTTAACTCCTGGCTTGGGGTGATCGGAAGTTTGTTTTTAATGGCAGGGGGTCATTCTTTCAACAGTTTTTTGGACTATGCCTGGACCGGCCTGGATAAGGGAAAATTGGAGGACCGGAGTGCTGAGAAATCTTATACTGGAGGGCAGAGTCTTCTGGCCAGAGGAGAACTCTCCTTGAGAATGGTAGTGGTTAACGCTGTCACCTGGTATTTCCTGGGAATGCTTGTCCTGATATATCTTGCCTTACAAACCGGATGGATGATTTTATTAATCGGCTTTCTGGGGATGCTGATTACCTTCTGGTATTCCAGGGCTAAATTTAACTGGACTCATGAGCTGGCTTTAGCCGTCGGCGTTGGCCCCCTTCCAGCCTTGATCGGGATGTTCGCTACAACCCCAAATCCGCCCTGGATTCAGGGCGTTCTCGCAGGCATCCCCTTCGGCATCGTCCTGTCTTTTGCCGGACTGGCTGTGGATGAATGGCCGGACGCCGAAGCTAATCTCAAAAAAGGCGTTAAAAGCCTGGCTTACAAAGTCTGGGAGTATGGAGTCTCCCTGGAATGGTATTTATCTTCATGGCTTTCTTTTCTTTTTATGTACCAGGTGCTACTCATCACCACAGGAATATATAAACCGATGACAGGTATTTCTTTTTTGGCAGCTCCTTTATTTATTGCCTGCATGGTCTTTTTAAAGAAAAATTTTTCAAAGGCGGCTAACGCCCTTATCTTAGTTGCCGTGTTATATTTCATTCTCCTCGTAACCGGGCAGTTCCTTTCACCAAACTAGAATATTCGTAACGTGTTTTCATAAAAGAGCCAGCCCTTTATTTTGGAAACATCTGGTTCCCGGGAATGAATGACACCCCGGACCTATTCCCAACCAGAAACCTACCCGAATAGAAATCTTGAGATTTCTTTTTATGTATCTGATCTCGTTGGGAATGACAATATGAAAAACCGTTTTCAAAAAACTCCCAAAATCATAGTTTATGACAAAATTCATATAATAAAATTAGAAATATGGCAGATTTTTTGGCTGCAGGGGTTAATCAGGATATAAGAATTTGAAAAACTCCAATAACGTGACGAGTTTCCGGACATTACCCAGGCGACAGGTCATCATTACTTTCACCGGCGTCCTTCTCGCGATTTTCCTGAGTACATTAGACCAGACGATCGTAGCTACTGCACTCCCGGATATTATTGTGGAATTAGGTGGTTTTGCGCATTATACCTTTGTTACTACCGCCTACCTGGTTACCTCGACAGTGATGATACCCATTACAGGCCGGTTGACCGATATCTACGGACGTAAATGGTTTTATACCGGGGGAATAATCATTTTTATCATCGGCTCGTTACTATCCGGACTCAGTCAGACACTCACACAATTAATAATATTCCGCGCTTTCCAAGGCCTCGGAGCTGGGGTAATGATAGCTAACGCTTTTGCCACGATCGGAGATCTGTTTCCTCCGGTGGAAAGAGGCAAATACCAGGGATATATCAGCGGTGTTTTCGGTTTGTCTTCTGTTATCGGGCCAACCCTCGGCGGATTTATCACCGACAACTTCTCGTGGCACTGGATCTTTTTTATCAACGTTCCAATTGGAATTGGAGTGGTCTTCCTTTTTATTTCAAACTTTCCTCTGATACACCCCAAAAGAGAGAGCAATAATCTGGATTATCCGGGAATTGCTTTATTAATTCTAACCGTGGTACCACTCCTGCTGGCCTTGTCCTGGGGAGGAATCCAGTACCCGTGGGTATCTGCAGAAATAATCGGCATGCTCGTTTTTTCCCTGATTATGGGTATTCTATTGCTCTTTATCGAGAACCGGACTGCTGACCCGATATTACCTCTGAAGTATTTTACTGACCGCACGGTGTCAATTTCCATGGCAGTCTCTTTTCTGTCCGGGTTCGGCATGTTCGGAGCCATTATTTTTATTCCGCTTTATTTTCAAGGTGTTCAGGGATATTCCGCGATTTCCAGCGGCAATTCTCTAACTCCGATGCTGCTGGGATTGGTCGCCGGTAGCCTGGGCGCCGGTCAACTGATGTCTCGGGCCGGCGGGCACTACCGTCTACTTGGAGCGATAGGTACGGCCATCATGGCTCTCGGACTAGGTCTCCTTTCCACGATTTCTCTTAATACCACCAATACCATGATCCTTATCTATAATATTCTCACCGGTGTTGGACTGGGAATTACCTTTCCTATCTATACTATTGCGGCCCAGAATGCTGTTCCGTATAAAGTGATGGGAGCAGTAGTTTCATCCATACCCTTTTCGCGTTTTATCGGGGGAACGCTGGGGCTGGCGATTCTCGGGTCTGTTTTGAGCAGCAGTTTTTCAAACAATTTTGTCAGCAAGCTCCCTCCTTCGATTAGAGCGGCTCTGCCTCCTCAGGATATTGCGGCTTTAGCCCAAAATCCTCAGGCTTTAATAGGCCCTCAAGCCCAGGATCAGATTCGGAATGTCCTGAATAGCGTGGGTTTACAGTCAAACTATAACCAGGTATTACAGGCGCTCCGAGACTCTCTGGTCACCGGACTGGCAAAAGTCTTTTTTATATCGCTGATTGTGGTTGCCGTAGCTTTTATTGTTAATTTATTTATTAAAGAAATTCCCCTGCGAAAGACCGGTGGGAAGGAATGATGGCCTTCTGGATAATACCGGTCACTCTCGCAGCCCTATTTTTCATTTGGATGAGCGTATTGCCTTTAAGAATATCCCGTGACATTAGTCAGGAAAAAGCTGATGATTGCAAATCTATCATGGCTTACAACAGCATCAGCCGGGGACCTCTGTTCGCGATAATGCGTTTTTATATCATGCGCCAGATAGCAAAATTAAAACCGCATGGTATTCTAATAGACGCTGGATGCGGGCCAGGGTATTTAATCTCATCCATTGCTCGAAAATTCCCCCATGTTAACATGATCGGGATTGATATTTCCCAGGAGATGCTGAATCTGGCGGTAAATAACATTACCCTCTCGCCACAAAAAACACAAGTAAACTTTCAAGTGGCAGACGTCCAGCACCTACCCCTGACAGATAATTGTCTGGATTTAGTAATAAGTACTTTATCTTTGCATCATTGGCCAAACCCGGAGCAAGCATTAAATGAAATCTACCGGGTAATTAAGCCAGGCGGACGACTATTGATATTCGATCTCCGCCGGGATATATCTCAGATGCTTTTCAACTTGATCCGTTTCGTCCAGTGTCTTCTAGCACCACCACCCATACGCCGCACTAACGGTGGAATTGGATCTGTCTGGTCCAGTCTGACCGCAGCGGAAATGGAAATAGTATTAAAGAAGGTCCCGTTTTCCGACCAAAAGGTTCTCCGAAGATGGGGATGGTGCTATATTAAAGGAAGGAAGTAAGCTGAAACAGAAACAGATTTGAAATTTCTCCCGTATGTAGGTATATTATGGATAAATACTTAAACTGAAGTCAGGGTTAGTTGAAAAGTGGCTGGAAATCGTTTAGGATTTTAGATAAGAATCTCAATATGGTATAATTATGACTAACCGCTGTTAAATATTATTTCTAAATTATACCCTCGCCCCAATCCCAAATGCCAATTTAATCAGACAAGGAGGAACCAAATATGGTTCAATCTGCCAAGGCTATTGTTTGGTTTAGTGAGGTGAATAAAAAAGATGTAGCCTCAGTAGGTGGTAAAGGTGCTAACCTGGGTGAATTAACCAATGCCAGGATTCCGGTTCCTCCCGGTTTTATCGTAACCGCCGATGCTTACTATCAGTTCCTGGAAAAGACCAACATTTCAGGCCAGATTCTTGCCAAACTAAAATACCTTGATCCGCATAACAGCAAGCAACTTCAACAGCTAGCAGAAGAAATCCAGCAGGTGATTCTTAAAGCTTCTATGCCCGTGAAACTGGCCGAAGAAATAAAGCAAGCTTATAATCAAATGGGTGGTGGACTGGTAGCGGTCCGCTCCTCGGCTACGGCTGAAGATTTACCGGATGCTTCCTTTGCCGGTCAGCAAAGCACTTTCTTGAATATCCAGGGTGAATCTAATGTTGTTGATGCTGTAAAAGGCTGCTGGGCTTCTCTTTTCAACGCCCGCGCCATCTTCTATCGCTCGGAACAAAAATACGATCATTTTAAAGTTGGGATAGCCGTACCCGTCCAGAGAATGGTCCAGTCTCAAGCATCCGGCGTCATGTTCACCATCGAACCGGTTACCTCAGATCAAGATAAAATTACCATTGAGGCTGTATATGGTTTAGGAGAAGCTATTGTGTCCGGGGAGGTAACGCCGGATCTTTTTATTATTGATAAAAAATCCATGAAAATTATCAGCAGGAAAATCAATAAACAGGAGTGGCAATTAATTAAAAATCCCTCTGCCACGGACGGACAACTAAATATAAAGGCTACAATTCCGCTCGAGCTTCAATCAGCCCAAAAAATATCTGATGAAGAGGTTATGAAGCTCGCTAACATCGGGAAAAATATAGAAGAACACTATAAATTCCCTCAAGATATCGAATGGGCCAAGGAGAATGGGCAATTATTCATTACCCAGGCCAGGCCGGTCACTACCATTAAGAGCGGAGCCAGCGCTGACAAAACTGAAGATGACGCGGTGGTCTTACTTACCGGTTCCCCGGCCAGTCCCGGAATGGGCAGCGGTCCCGTTAAAATTCTTAAGGACGCTTCCGAAATCAATAAAATATTGAAAGGAGACGTGCTGGTAGCGGAAATGACCACTCCCGACTTCGTCCCCGCCATGAAAAGAGCGGTTGCCATCGTGACCGACCAGGGTGGAAGGACTTCCCACGCTGCCATCGTAAGCCGTGAGTTAGGCATTCCCTGTATTGTGGGCACATCTAAAGCTACCACCTTGCTTAAGGAAGGTCAGATTATCACCGTAGATGGTTCTTCAGGGAAGATTTATGATGGAAATGTCATTCAGGAAAAAGCTCCAGCCGCACCCACCGTTGTTCACAAAAATATCAAGACCAAAACCAAAGTTTATGTCAATCTGGCCCAGCCGGACCTGGCGGAAAACATCGCTTCTCGTAATGTCGATGGAGTCGGCTTACTCCGCGCTGAATTTATCATGGGACAGATTGGTGAACATCCCCGCTATATGCTCAGTCAGAACCGGGCTGCCGAATACATTGATAAACTTTTCGAAGGGGTTAACGCCATTGCAAAAGCCTTCTATCCCCGCCCGGTAGTCTATCGGGCCTCTGATTTTAAGACCAATGAATACCGCAACCTTAAAGGCGGCCAAGAATACGAATCCGTCGAAGAGAACCCTATGCTGGGATATCGTGGATGCTCGCGCTACGTGAAAGAGCCGGACGTTTTCGATCTGGAGATTGTCGCTATTAAGAGGGTGAGAGAAAAATATAAAAATTTATATTTGATGATTCCCTTCGTGCGGACGGTACAGGGTATGGCAGATTGCCGGGCCATGATTGAATCCAGAGGCTTGGTACGGGGTCAGGATTTTAAGCTCTGGATGATGGTAGAAGTACCTTCGAATATTTTCCTGATAGAGAAATTCATCTCCGTAGGAATTGATGGCATCTCCATCGGTTCGAACGATCTCACCCAGCTTATTCTGGGGACCGACCGGGACAGCCAGAAGCTATCCTTTATCTATGATGAAAGGAATGAAGCCGTCCAGATTGCCCTGGAAAAAGCGGTTACTACCGCTAAACGGATGGGCATTACTTGCTCCATTTGCGGGCAAGCCCCTTCAGTTTATCCGGAATTAACCGAAAAACTGGTCCAGTGGGGCATTACTTCGGTATCCGTAAGTCCGGATATGATTGACGTCACCCGGGAAATAATCGCCAAGATAGAAGACAAACAAAAAGTGGATGGCTAGCAAGTTAAACACAGTCCGCCGATTGCTCGAGGAGAGAGAAGAATGTCTCTCTCCTTTTGCTTCCAGGAGTGTAAATTCCCGCGGCCGTGTTCGGCTCGAAAAAACCAGTCCGGTACGTTTGGAATTCCAGCGAGACCGCGACCGGATTATTCACTGCAATTCCTTCCGGCGCTTGAAACACAAGACACAGGTCTTCATCGCTCCCATAGGCGATCATTATGTCACCCGGTTAACCCACACTCTGGAGGTATCTCAGATAGCCCGTACTATCAGCCGGGCGCTTAATCTTAATGAAGACCTCACTGAAGCGATCTCTTTGGGGCATGATCTCGGTCATACCCCATTTGGACATACTGGGGAAGACGTCTTGAATGAGCTTTTTCCAGGTGGATTCAGGCATAATGAACAGAGTTTGCGACTGGTAGACTTGTTGGAAAATAATGGGAGGGGATTGAATCTGACCTGGGAGGTGCGCGACGGCATTTTGAACCACTCCAAGACCCGTGTTATGGAAATCATGGGACAGAATTGGGGCGAGTCCGGTACCCTCGAGGGCGAGGTGTGCAAAATAGCCGACGTTGTGGCTTACATCAATCATGATATCGACGATGCCATCAGAGCTGGAATTATCGCCGAGGAAGACTTGCCTGAGTCAACCGGACGCTTTCTGGGCCACTCGCGCTCAGAGCGCATCAACACTCTGGTCTCTGATATTGTTGCCGGCTCCTGGTCCACACCGTCTATTCAAATGAGTTCTCATATTCGAGAAATTACCGGGGAATTGCATAAATTTCTTTACCGGCAGGTCTATAACTTGAGTGCGACTCAGCCGGATGCTGCGAATGCCCGCAAAACAATCAGCGGCCTTTATCGGTTTTACAAAGAAAACCGTAACCTACTCCCGCCCGAATATCTTTCTCTGAAAGACGAACAGGAGCGCCAGATAGTAGACTACATCGCCAGCATGACCGATCAATACGCTCAGATAACCGCACAGAAATTGGGTCTATGAGTGCGGTTATCTTATAGGTGGAAGAAAACCGATCTGTTGAAACATATCTAGCCTATCAAATATTTGCCAGTGTTCTGCTATTTTGCCATCTATAAATCGATTGATTATCATGCTGATG
>DEUU01000176.1:3120-26611 GCA_002362735.1 Dehalococcoidia bacterium UBA3254 | reverse complement strand
CCTATATTGCCAGAGTAAGGACTCCATATTCCGCCTATCTGGCTCTGGGTGCAATCGAATATATTACCAGGAACTTGAGGGAATTTTCTTATAACAGGATGAACCACACCGCCTGCGAAGCTATCTGCTGGGCGTCTTCGATGGCGGCTCTGGCTTTATCCATGGGTGCAGGGGTTGGCCTGGTGCACGGTTTAGGTCATGGTATTTCAGTTTTACGCGGTACCCATCACGGACTGGCAAACGCCGTGATTTCCATCCCTATGGAAAGATACAACCAGGGAGTCTATCCGGATAAATTTGCTGAAATGGTTAAATTCATGGGAGTGGACACTCGCAATATGACCAAAATGGAAGCTTCGGATAAATGGTTTGAAGAAACGGAAAGACTGCTTAAGGACCTGAATATCCAGACCTGCAATCTGAATAAACAATTTGGTATGACCAAAGAAGATTGCGCTCATATTATTAAGTTCCAGTATTCAAATGACTATGCCAGAGAGGGCAATCCCAGAGACTATAATTACGATCAAATTCTGGCCCTTTTTACCAGCTGCCTCTAGTATTAATCTGCAATCTTAAATTTTCAAACAGCCTGTTCCTGAAATCGGAACAGGCTGTTTTGTTAATACCAGTCTCTCCGTACTAACCCAAATCACTTCTAAGCACTATCTACGACTATTCATTAGCAGTTTCATGGATGAATTGGGATTTCAGAAGTTATATCCTGTTTAGTAGACACTTCCCAAACTTATACCGGAACTCAAATGTATTTTTCAGGAGGTGGCAATTATGGAAGGTTACCGGATAGAAGTGGATCCCCAAGAAGCCATGCTTGTAGACTGGGTCCTGACTCTTCACAACTACAGTGCCGACTACTTAGAGTACCTCATGAAACCGGATGTGCAACAAATGCGTTTCCAAGCAGGTCAAATAATTGTAGATGGAAGTGGTCAATTTGAGCTTCTGGAAGCCGAAATGAAATGGTTACTGGCCATTTTACCCATCACTTTTCGCTTCGGTAAAGAGGATGTAGGCTTCTCTCTAAAAAAGAAATTGTATGAAGCTTATCTAGGTCGAAAACCAGATTTTCCACAGCAGGAGGTCAGCCATGCCAGCGGTTACTAAGCCAGATGTTAAACCCTCTATTAAGACGATGCCACAAGTTTTTCCAGAGCCCCGGATTTCGCCATTCCCGCCCGAAAAACTTTGTCCGGAACAAACTAAGAGAATTACCCAATGAGGCGCCCAGTGAGACACATCGAACCGCGAGTATACTCCGACCAGCAATATATCGAAATCGGAGCCCTGGAAATGTGGAAGACCCTTCTCGATATTCATAATGCGGTAGTATATGGATTTGCCCAAAATCGGTTACCTCAGCCAGGCCGGCCGATTGATGTCAAAGAAGCCGAAAACCATATCGCTCATGTTGAAGAGGAATGGCAAGCTGAAAAAGTTAAAAGAGACTTTTCCCTTGAATGGACCGGCGCTCCTCCCTTCACTAAAATGCCACAGAATGCCAAACTGTACCTTCATTCAGTTTTACGGGATGAATGGCAGAAGAGTGAGGAAAAACAGAAGTCACCCACCTTCGTAGATTGAGTGGATCAACCCCAACCTAATCTCGTGGATATTTTAACAATATCTTAACAATTTCATGCTATCATTATGTTAAGAGAATAAGGTACGGTTAAATATCCTTATCCAAAGTTTTCGGTTGGATGACCTATCTTTTTAACCTTTCCTCCGTTATACTGTTATAAGGTTTTTTAACCGGGAGGATGAATTGTTTAAATACACTGATATGACCCTTACCTGCAACCAGTGCGGTAAGGAATTT
Organism: Dehalococcoidia bacterium UBA3254; assembly: GCA_002362735.1. The sequence continues at coordinate 24,771 of DEUU01000176.1, read as the reverse complement.
ATATTCTCTGAAGACGAGCAGGAATTTTATAAAACCAAAGGTTTCACTCCGCCTCATCGCTGCAAAGACTGCCGCTCGACACGGAGACAGATGCTCACGGCCACGTGCTCTAAATGCGGAAACCCATTTGTCGAAGGAGCTCCGATTTACTGCGCAGCCTGTCAGGTTAATGCTCAGCTGGACTTTGAAATAAAAGCACAAAACCTGCAAAGTATTATAGACGAGACAGCTGGAAAACTGGCTGCTCTGGAATCCGAGAAAGCCCACACGATGGAATTACTCCAGCAAAAAGAACTCCAGGTACTCGAACTCGAACACCGCCTTAAGACTGCCTATACCGAGATCGAAAAAGCGTCCCGACTCAATGCAAATCTGGACTGGTTAGGTCCTGCGCTGAATAGCTTGAATGAAAAGGTAAGTGCGCTGGAAAACAACCAGAATAATCTGGTGGAAGCCCTGGTCCAGATCGTTGAAAGCAAAGAAGAGCCGAAAAAAGTGACAGGGCTGGCAGATGTGGTCCGTGGACTCTTCCGCAATAATCACCGCTACCCGGCTCAAACCGGCTGAGACGGGAGGGAATACAGGCTTATTTTCGCCAGCAAATATTCTGGATAAACGCATGGTCTGGATCAGTGGCGAATAAGATCCTTTGTCCGGATACTTGAGTATTATTAATTCAGTCCGTTTTTGTTCCGGTAGTAGCGGACATGCTCATGAGCCGACATCGGAATGTCCACGCTGGCCCAATAATCGTAAATAGGACTCCTGTCTTTTTTAAGAAATTCCAACTCGGCACAAATGTGTTTAATAATTCTTTCGGCTGCTTCATCCAGCCTATGCTCCGCATCTGCTTTTTTAATAATTGCTTCCCGTTCCCGAAGTTTTCGTATGGCATCCTCCAGTCTTTTCATGACCTGATCAGAAGAGCCACAATGAGCAAAATAAATTCTGGCCGCATTGAGTTTCATCATGCGGTAAAGCGACTGAATATATAACTCCTGATCGAATTTGGGAGGAGGAGTGATAGGGACCATGATATCGGTTCCTTCGATAAAATGCCCGACGCCATCGCCGACGAATATCCCCCGGTTCCGGCTTTCATAAATACAGAGTTCATGAGGAGCGTGACCTGGCGTTTCTAAAAAAGTGAGAGTTTGTTCATCGCCCAGCTTAAGTATATCGCCATCGCAGACCGGCATCAATCGCTCTTCCGCAATGGCTAAAACTTCTCCATTCCGGTCAAAAGGGATTGTGCCCAGAGCCTGGTATGCGCTGCTCATCAGTTTGGAAGGATCCAGCAGATGTTTTATTCCTTTATAATGCGCTAATACCTTCGCCCGCGGCATTTCTTTCAATAAAGTGCCCGCTCCTCCTCCATGATCCAGATGAATATGTGTAATGATGAGATAGTCCACGTCTTCGGGTTGAAAACCGATTTGCCGAATCCCCTCCAGAACCACCTTAGCGGATGATGCCGGACCGGTATCCACCAGAGCCTTCTTTTCTTCAGTGAGAAAGAAAACTGATCCAGTTCCGGGGACAGAGTAAAGATCATCATCTATCATATATACATTTTCTGCAGACTTTTTGGTATCCACCATGTCATGCACCTCGATACAACTCCAGATTCAAGTCAGATCCATTATATTCTCTGTCGACTCTTGCGGTAAAGCCGTCCTGATGCTCGACCGACTTGAGCACTCTCAGGTCTGGAGATTGTAAGGAAAAACTTTGAGATGGAAGTAAATAGCTCTTGACAGCCATAGAGTGAGTGAATTATACTCATCTATCTTGTACGATAATCTACTACTAAAAAATCAAAAAACTGACAGGATTAAGAAAACTCTCTGTTTCGTTTATATAAAACAAACTGTTTGGAGGAGCAAAATGACGTTCCAAATACACCCTTTTTTCGATCTAACCGGAAGAGTGGCCTTAGTAACCGGCGGAGGCAGTGGGTTGGGAAAAGAATTCTGTGATGTTCTGGCGGAGTTCGGCGCCGATGTGATTTGCGCCGATATAATCAAAGAACGTACAGAAGAGACCTGTAATATTATTAAAAAATACGGCCACCGGACGATGCCGATAGAGGTAAACGTATCCAAATACGATCAGGTGAAAGCCCTCTCCCGGAATGCATTTCCCCAGCAGATTACCGGAAAGCATGGGATTTAAGATGTCCTCACAAGACGATAGAATTTTTAAAGGGACTGCTATTGTCGCAGCGCAAACTGCTTAAGCGTGTTGGAAAATCCAGTGAACTGAAGGGACTATTACTATATCTAGCTCCGATTGTTCCAGCTATATGACCGGAGCCACCGTGGTTCATGATGGCGGGTTGATCCTCTGCTGATATCCTTAGCTGCTTCATCTCCACGTGTCCCTCATCCACGGCAATCACCTGCCCAGTGATGTATGAAGACTCGTTTATTACATCGCTGAACAAAGGATTTCAGTTACCGGCGGATACCGGTTAAAAGAGTCTGTGCATAAGAGTCTCTGGGGGAAGCTGCTACAAAAACCTGGTTCCCGCTTACATTCAGATAGATCGAAACCGCTTTACCGCCCAGACTGGTAGAGTCTTTATACGCTGTCAAATTGCCTACCTTCACTTCAGGATATCCCTGGCCGGCAATAGCACGATTAGCTACCGGGCTAAAAATAATTCCCGGATAAGCCGAGCTTATCGCCACTACCACGCCCAGATCAATAGTTGGAATAGTGCCGTTGGACGCCTGTTGAGCGATATTTGCCAGATCAAGCGGCTGAGGACTGAAAACTCCCAGAGCAATTTCCGAAGGTTTGCCATTGGAATAAACGGTTTGGAGGGTATTGGCTGTATTAGAGTCCACATATTTTTTCGCCAGGTCAACGGCTTGCTGAGTGGGTTTCACAACGCCGATAATGCCCGGATTTGTAGTCCCGCCGTATGGTAGTTTAGATACTTCCTCCAGGGCTCTTGAGTCATCAAAATGCTTAAAATTATTATTATCGATGGCGCTTCTGAAACTGCTCGCCGATGGACCTGAAACCTGCAAAAAGTAGATTGTGTTGTTTGAAAGACGGGTATAAATATCAGATATAGCAGGAAATAGTCCATAAACTGTGCTGGCATCCGCCGGACTGGTAAAAGTCAAAGCACCCGCTACCGTGTATTGAGTGGAGCTGGCAATTATACCCCAAATTGCCAGGGACTGGACCGAGATATCCGAAGAGATTCCGATCAAATTCTTCGGAATTTTAGTGGGCACCCGCTGGTTAATATAAACATAAACGTCCAGATCTACGGGGGGCACCATAGTAGCTTCAAGTTCAGCCGCCGCAGTTCCTGCAATTCCGGATTTGCACCCGACTCCCAATAACGAAACACTGAGCAGCATCACGGACAAAAACAAAATAAAAATCAAACTTTTCAACTTTATTAATCTCAAGATTCACCCCCTCCCGAATTCAACCAGCGTAATGTTTTACTTTTATTATATTGTAAATTATTGGCCTCATAGTTATAACGCCTTTGCAATCAGGGAGCCAGGCTCTTCAAACCAACCGGTCCTATTTGCTATAATAGTCAAGAAATGTATAAGGACCGCTATCAAAGCTTCGCCAGCCGGTATGATCTCTTCTTCGACCAACCCGAAAGACGTGATTCCCAGAGGGCTGAGTTCTTCTACCAGCTTTTTTATCAAAATAAGGTTCAGAAAGTTCTGGACTGTGCCTGCGGTACCGGACGCGACCTTCTTTTCTTTCATTCACTCGGACTGAATGCTACGGGTTCCGACATTTCAGAGGCGATGATTGATCAAGCCCGGAAGAATTTTGTAGAACATTCTGTAGAGATTCCATTATTCCAGGTTGATTACCGGGAATTACCACAGCATTTTCCGGAACAATTTGATGCCGTGGTCTGTCTTTCCACCGCGATCATGGAAATGCCGGACGAAACAAGTGTATTCCAGGCATTTCGTAGCATGTATGCCGTTTTAAAAAAAGGGGGATTGCTGGTCCTTACCCAGGGATTGACCGATAAGCAATGGAAACAAAAACCCCGGTTTCTGGCTGCCATAAATACCCCGGATTTCTCCAGGGTCTTTGTGATCGATTATTTCGAAAAAAGAGCGAGCTATCATATTCTGGATATATTTCACAGTCATGAAATCCGTGATTTTAAAGTTTGGGATATCGATTTTTCTCTTATACTTTTGAAGGATGACCTCGAAGGACTGCTTAAAAACTGCGGATTCAACAATATCAGCTTTTACGGCAGTTATGCATCTGAACCTTATGATAAATCAGTGAGCGACCAGCTAATTTGCGTGGCCATAAAATAGCAATCCTTTATTCTTTACCCTGATGTATCCTTCCTCGTGCCGCAGAAGCAAACACGCCGATGAAACATAACACCGCAAATAACGCGAACGCGATCTTCATGGCCTTCAAAAAAAGCGCGTAGTAATCTGGAGTGATCTGTACCTTACCAATGAAGATCGAAAACAAGAGCAATACCAGCGCCAGGCCAAAAGCTTGACCGGTCAACCTCATCGTCCCTAGCGTGCCTGAGGCCACCCCATAAAACTTGCGGTCCACCGAACTCATCACTGCGTTGGTATTAGGCGAAGAAAAGAGACCGAACCCCAGACCAAAAATAAAGAGGCCTACAAAAATGATGACCAGGTTAGGGCTGCTTCCGAGAAAAGTCATTAATATTAAACCCGCAGTGGAGAGAGCCATTCCTGTAGAAGCTAAAATTCGCGGCTCAACTCGATCCGAAAGGTTCCCGGCTATAGGAGACGTAATCACCATGATTACCGGCTGAGTGATTAAAATTAACCCGGCATGTTCCGGTGAGAATCCGTTGACGTATTGCAAATACAGACTCAAAAGAAACCCAATTGCCATGGTCGCCAGGTAGTTGATAAAAGCCGCAAGGTTAGAAAAGGCGAAGACCGTATTTTTTCGGAAGAATTCAACATTCAATACGGGAAATTTCTGACTTATCTCCCATCGGGCAAAGAGTGCCAGGCCAACCAACCCCAGAAAGACAATTCCCAGTCCCCATAACGCCGGCAGGATAGAAAAAGCATAAACCAGGATTACGATGGCGACTGCATATAACACCGAGCCAGTATAATCGAATTTCTCTCCTTTAGCTCCTGCCCACTCTCCTCTCAGTTTAGAGAAAGTGATCACGGATATCGCCACGCCTATCAAAGCATTGAGATAAAAGATACCCGGCCAGCCGAACCAGCTGGTTAACAATCCACCGACTAAAGGTCCTGATGCAAGTCCGGCGTAGACTGCCGCCGAGCTAAAGCCAAGGACTCTACCTCTTTCCTGAGGAGGATAGACGGACGTCAGAATAGCCACCGAAGTCCCAAAAATCATCGACCCACCAAATCCCTGCAAAATCCGGAAAATAATCAACCAATCCCCGGTTGGAGCAACGGCGCAGAGGATAGATGAAATCGCATCGATAACGATACCGATCTGAAATATCCGTTTCCGTCCGCGAATATCGGCCAGCCGCCCGAAGGGCACTAGGAAAGCTGCTGCCGCCAGCAAATACGCTGTAGCTACCCAGTTTAAAGTGATAGCATCCAGCGAGAGCTCACTGCCGATGGAAGGCAGAGCGATATTGATCGAGGAAGAAGTAAAAGGGGTGAGGAACGAGCTCAGAACTGCAATGATGAGAACTACTGTTTTGCTTGTCCGGGATTCCAGCTTTATTTCCGGTCCATCCCTTCTGGTTTCCCGGTTACCCATTCCATCGCTCATACTTAATATCATAGGCAGTTTACGGTCATCTGTCACGCAGCCTGAGAGACATTAAAAAGAAATTACCCCACAGACAAATAATAAAAGGAGAAGACTTCTGAAAAAGCGAAAATCCGCATGGTGACAGAATTAAAAAATCTATGAACAAGGCGAGGGTTTCGAATCGCGTCAAAATAGCGTAAAATAACTCCAATGTCAAAAAAACCGGAAGACCTTGTGGCCCTCAGAGTAGACCAGATCAAACCAGCCTCCAGAATACTGGCTCGAGCTTTTATGGATGACCCCATCTCAATCCTGGCTTATCCTGAAGAAAAAGATCGTCAGACCAGACTCGCTTATATGTTCGAGTTCTCGTTGAGATATTCATTTTCTTCCGATCAGACATACACTACTTCAGAGCGGCTGGAAGGAGTTACAGTCTGGCGACGCCGTGGTATTCATCATCCGGAATCGTTCTGGCATCTCTTTTCCAGCGGAGCTATCTGGCTGATCTTAAAGGCGGGGTTGGGAACAGGAAATAGAATGCGGCCTTTTAATGAATATATCGAGTATAAACATCAGGATATCATTTCCGGTCCTCACTGGTACTTAATCGGGCTGGGGGTAGACCCGAGTTATCAGGGCCAAGGATATGGCGCCAGACTGTACAGACAAATGCAAGCCCAGGTAAATACGGGAAAATTACCCTGTTATCTCGAAACCGCCAAAGAGAAAAACGTCAGTATGTATCAGCACTTCGGTTTCCGGATAATGGATGAATTTATTGCACCCGGTACATCCTTCAAAGTTTGGGCAATGTTAAAAGAATAAAACTGCCGTTATTTAATCGCAGGTCATCGCCTGAATTATATACTGGGCATTATTGGTATAGGCGATCCTGGGAAATACCGCCGGTAAGGGACCAAAAGGATAAGCTCCCCAAACATGCGATTGACTGGCCTGTCCGGGTACAAAGGCAACGTTATTCGAATGTTCCAGATTAAAAACCAGCCAGTAGGCCTTGCCCTGAGGGAGAGTGAAATTCAGTCCCCAGGCCACCGCTTTTCCTCCAATATATTCGTCAACCTGACAGGGTACCGTCCCGGCATCCAGCATTAATGCACCGGGTTTGCCTCTATTATCGGCATAGATTCCCATTCTAACTTTACCCGTTGGGCCGTCCGCAGGAGTTCCTGGAATAACAAGATATAAACCCAAGAGATTGGATCTTGGGGTATTATTCAGGCAACGCATTGCCTGGATACGGTTTGGAACCTCAAGAACCGTGCTGGCGCCCGGACCGATGCCGTAGACTGAAATTTGCGCTTCCACGTTCTGAGTATTACCGATACCGATGAGAAAACCGGGGACAGCAACTACGATGGCTAATAACAGAATGGCTAAAACCTTTTTCAACATTTCATTTCCCCCCTTATTCTCTTTCCGCCCGATCTGCCAGAGCCATCGCTTTTTCTGTGCTTGGTAACCTTCTACCCTGAGAAAAGGCCGGCTATTATTGTTTTAACAGGAAGACCAGTGAGTCTCAATAAGTATCTTGATATATTAACCCTAGAGCAATTCCGCTATTCATATTTAATACCTGAGAATCGAAGATGGTAAATAATTAATCGAATATTCGCAAGTATTTAAGTGCCAGTTATTTTGAGAAAGGAAATAATTTCCCTCGATAGTTAATGACCCAAAGCCTTCACATTAAACTTCGACATGATAAATATGATAGAATATGGATTATTTAGTGACCTGTATAGTGATTTACCATGACGTGGGACTTTATTCTCGGATTCATACAGATTGTTATCATCGACCTTGCACTCAACGCTGATAATGCTATTGTCATCGGGATGGCTGCCGCTTCCCTTCCAAAGACTCTCAGGCCCAGAGCTATTATTTTAGGCGGCGGATTAGCGATTGGTCTAAGAATAGGATTAACCGCTGCCGCTTCATTTCTGATTAGAATTCCCTTGATTTCAGCCATTTCTGGCGCTGTACTCTTCTGGGTAGCCTGGAAGTTACTCTCCCTGAACAGCCGTATTGAGGATGACAATAAGAAAATCAGATCTAAAACATCTGACAGTTTCCGCCAGGCTATCATCCTTATTCTCCTGGCCGACTTTACCATGAGTCTGGACAATGTCCTGGCCATCGCCGGCGCGGCACACGGGAATTTTCTCCTTCTGATCATCGGGCTGCTGATAAGCATGCCTCTGCTTATGACTACCGGAAATTTTATCTCTCGCCTGATCGACCGTCTCAGGTGGGTGCCATTCCTGGGAGCAGCCGTGATCATATTTACAGGAATCCGCATGATATTGGAAGATAGATTCATCGACCAGTATTTGATACTACCTGAGCCGATAATTCTGGCTATCGCAGCAGCAGGTGGAATCATCATTTCCGGAATAATTTGGCTGGTAAAGAGGCGAAAATAACCTGGAAGACTCAAAGAAATAATATTCCGGCACCCGATAAGATTATTTTTTTACTTTCTGGTTGGATGTAATTTTTATGTGGACAAAAGGAAATCCTCAAAATAGCATCAGGCCTTGCCTTCAAGGTTGCTTTATTACCGAAATTTGAAATTTAGCACCACAGAGCATCTCACTCCATGATTTGAACTTATACTGAACACCGGCTTTTTCAGCCGGGGTCTTGCCATCTAATGATTCTTGAGGCCGAAAGTAGTTATACCAGACTCGAAAACCTTCCAAAAATTTATGGCCAGTGACTAAGCTTTTTACTCTGTTTAAAGTCCTGGTACGGGATTCCGTAGTCGAATACCAGTATTCAAGGAAAACTCTTTTTTCGGTTTCGCTAATTAGCCTGACTTCAATCCGTTTAAAATCAGGTCCAAATGCTAAATCGCATTCTTCTGGATAACATTTCAGGTTGTCCAGGAGAACCTCTTCAGGATCTTTATGGGCGCTGTCCCTAATATGGTTCAGAAGACCTTTAATATCAATGTGATCCCGGTTAGCTGTCAGTTGTGCAGCCAGCAAAAAATGACTGTTTCTGTCAATTACATCCATGCAGCGATATTGTTTACCATTTACCACTGCAACATCTCCAGAAGCAATCCATACCGGACCAACCTGTGGACGGTAATCTTTGAACTGACTAACAGCCTCTCCGCTGAACCTGGAGATCCATTGATAAATGGTCTTGCTTGAGGATGGAGAACTGCCGTACTTTGAATTTAATCCATTCCGAATGTTATTTAGACTATTTCCGGAGTAATAGCTTTCTAACGCCGAGGCTACTTGAAGATAAGAGGTTTTCATTCTAAAAGGGTGGTCATCCGCTCTGAATTTACGCTTGCAGTCGTTACAAAAATAGGTCTGAGTACCTTCAACAAATCCATACTTACGAGTTTTGCTGGACTGACAATGTTTACAAAGAACAGCCCTGGAATAACTGCTACTTTCCTTTAGATTTGACATATTTCCCCTGACACAATCTCTTTTATTGAGATTATAAATAGTTTGACACCTCAAGTAAATACATTTAACGTTTGTTTTACTTGCAAGAATAAAGGGAAACATGTACATTTCTTGAAGGGAATATTGATTTATTGAGGATTTTCGATGCAAAAAAACGAATGGTATAACCTGAGCGTGAAAGATACTTTTGAAGCCCTGAACTCAAACTTGGATGGATTGAACGGCCAGGAAGCCGGGGCTCGTCTTACAAAATATGGTCGGAATGAACTGGGAGAAGAGAAGGGCGTATCTATATGGCCACTGGTCGCCGAGCAATTTAAAAGTACTCTGATCATCATCCTGCTGGCTGCCGTAATTATTTCGGTTGGCCTGGGTATCTTTTCTTATGTACCTGGTCATGGATTACCTGAAGAAATCACAGATGCCATTGTCATTTTCGTCATTGTGATAGCTTGCGTAGCCCTGGGAGTGATAGAGGAATACCGTTCTGGTAAAGCCATGGAGGCCCTTAAAAAGATGGCGGCACTAACTGCCATTGTAGTCAGAGAAGGGAAAGACATCGAAATACCGGCCAGCGAGATAGTCCCGGGAGACGTGGTCCTTCTGGCTACTGGTGACAGGGTTCCTGCGGACTTACGGTTAACCGAAGCTGTGAATTTGAAGACCAATGAAGCCTCTTTGACCGGAGAATCAAATCCGGTGGAAAAATTTACCGAGCCGATCGAAGGGGCGAATGTTTCCATTGGTGATAGAAAGAACCTGGCTTACAGCGGCACAACCATCGCTTATGGTCGTGGAAAAGGAATAGCAATAGCAACGGGCATGCAGACTGAATTTGGCAAGATCGCCTCCATGCTTCAAAACGTTGAGGAGGAGGAGACCCCCCTGGAAAAGAACCTGGACAAGGTTGGCAAATGGCTCGGATATGCCTGTCTGGCGGTAGTAGCTGTGGTGGTAGTTCTGGTTCTCGTAAGAACTTTGATCAACACAGGGACAATTACCGGCGGGGTAGTGGTGGATATGTTTATCTGGGGAGTAAGCCTGGCTGTAGCGGCAGTACCGGAAGCTTTACCCGCTGTGGTAGTGATCTCATTGTCCATCGGAGTCCAGAAAATGGTAAAACGGCACGCTCTAATCCGGAAACTGGCGGCGGTGGAAACTCTCGGATGCACCACGGTAATATGCTCAGATAAAACCGGGACCCTGACCCAGGACCAGATGACAGTCCGCCAATTATATGCCGATGGGAAAATACTGCATGTGAGCGGAGCAGGTTACGAACCAAAAGGCGAGTTCCGATTCAACGGAGCATCGGTTGATCTATCAAAAAACCAATCGTTCCAGACCCTGTTAAAAATAGGGACACTCTGCAACGATACCAAACTGGTATCCGAGAACGGCTCATGGATCATCAAAGGCGATCCGACCGAAGGAGCACTGGTAGTTGTCGGAGCCAAAGCGGGCTTATTGCAGGAAGAGGTCAACATTCAGTCCCCGCGCATAGATGAGATTCCTTTTTCGTCGGAACGGAAACGGATGACCACCTTCCATGATTCTTCCCGGGGTAAAATAGCTTACTCTAAAGGAGCCCCGGAGATGATGCTGGACGCCTCTTCCTTTGTTCTGAAGAATGGCCAAGAAACCCCATTAACCGAGGGAGACAAACAGGAGATACTTCAATCAGCGACCCAAATGGCGGGAGATGCTTTACGCGTACTGGGTTTAGCTTATAAACGAGTCCCGGGCGACCTGACCTGCAAGGAGGACTATGAAAAGGAAATGGTCTTCGCAGGCCTGGCAGGAATGATCGATCCGCCCAGAGAAGAGGCAAAAGGTGCAATTAAACTCTGCCAAAAAGCCGGTATAAGGTCTGTCATGATTACAGGCGATCACAAGATTACGGCTACCGCAGTAGCCAGGGAACTGGGTATTCTCAAAGACGGTAAAGCGATTACGGGAGCAGAGTTCGATAAAATAAGCGATGAAGAGTTTGCGAAAACCGTCCAGGACTACGAAGTCTATGCCAGAGTCTCACCTTCCCATAAACTAAGGGTGGTGGAAGCCTATAACAAAAGAGGCGATATAGTCGCCATGACAGGAGACGGTGTCAATGATGCGCCGGCGCTAAAGAAAGCAGATATCGGGGTAGCAATGGGAATTACGGGCACGGACGTCAGCAAGGAAGCCGCGGCAATGGTGCTGACAAATGACAACTTCGCGTCGATAGTGGCCGCGGTAGAAGAAGGTCGGGGCATTTTTCAGAATATCAAGAAGTATTTGCTTTACCTGCTTTCTGCTAATGTGGGCGAAGTACTGATCATGTTTATTGCCGGCATTCTCGCCATGCCGCTTCCTCTGGTAGCCATCCATTTGCTATGGGTTAACTTAACGACAGACGGTCTACCGGCACTCGCACTGGCAGTCGACCCACACGACCCAGATATCATGGACCGTCCGCCCAGAGACCCCAGATCCAGCATTTTCAGTAAAAATATCCTGATTACCATCGCACTGATCGGAGTCCTCATGGCCGCGACGATGATACCTATGTTTATCTGGAAGATGACTGAATTCGGCGGCTCATGGTTAGACCCTAAAAACCCTCTCCTGTCCGAAGCTCAAACGATGGTTTTATGCACCCTGGTCTTATTTGAACTATTTACCACCCTGGCCTGCCGGTCTGAAATACACAGCATTTTCAAACTGGGTTTTTTCACGAACAAGTGGTTGATTTTAGCTAACCTGACATCCCTGGCAATGCTGATGGCTGTAATCTATATACCCTTCCTGCAAGGCCCATTCCATACTCACACGATGGGACCGGAAGACTGGAAATTCATCGTTCCCATATCTCTCTCAGGTTTTGTGGGAGTAGAAATTATTAAGTTTATTTTCAGAAGAATTAACAAAGCTAAAGAAAAATCTCAAAAAGGTACAATTGGCCTGCCAAAGACTATAGCTGGATAATTACCCGATAACGTTGTTCAGTTCTTTGATCTCGATGGTTTGAAAAAAGAGATCATTTCTCGGAGGAGATATGATTAAAGAGTACTGTCACCCTGAATTAGGAAAGGAAGTTGACGCGCCCGCCGGATATTACGTACCGCTGGAAGAAAACAAGCTGCCTTTTAATGGTAAGACGGTGTTATACACTCTGGGAGCAATTTGCATAGATTCCTCCTGCTGCGGACTGGGTAACTGGAGCTATATCCAGGTACCCGGTTATCTTGTCAAGGAACATGTACGCAGAGATACATCATCGCCCTTAATCTCAGAAATAGACACTATCCAGGATGAAAACGACCGCTCACAGATTACCCGGCTGCTCCAGGATAAATATCCCTATGCCAGAATAGAAATCTGTTAGGGTATTAATCATTTTCTCTAAAAATTATGTAAATATACCTTCCGCATCCAGTTTCGCCCTTTCTTCTTCGGACATCCCCAGAATCTCAGAGTAAACGTAATCGTTGTGTTCACCGATCAGGGTCGCCCTTCCCAATTCGTAAGGAGTTTTAGAAAGTCTGAAACAGGGACCGTGACAAAACGGGATATTACCCATGATAGGATGCTCTACCGATTCGAAAAAATGATAATGGTTCAATTGAGGATCTTCGGCCTGGTCTTTTCCATTCGATACCATCCCGGCAGCGACTCCGGAAGATTGCATCAGCCGCATCACTTCCTCAGGTGCATAATGGCTCGTCCAAGCCTCTATCAACCTGTCCAGATCCGCTTCGTTTTTCTTACGGTCGATGAGGGTTTTAAACCGAGGGTCTTCGGATAATTCAGGATTACCAATCACCCGGCAGAAACTTTCCCATTCTTTATCTGTAAAGACGGCAATTGCACACCATCGGTCGTCCCCCTGACAGCGATAAACAGCATGCGGAGAAGCATAAGCCAGATGATTGCCGTCAGTCTTGACATCCCGATGATTAGCCGTGTAGTCCAGGAGTAACGGACTGATCAATTGCATCACCGCTTCATGCTGGGACTGATCGATATACTGTCCCTGGCCCGTCCTGCGCCTGCGGTCCAAAGCGGCCATGAGGGCAATGGCATTCAATTGAGGAGCGACATAATCCGTAAACGCGCTGTATACCCCGGAAGGCGGACGGTCCGGCCAGCCGGTGATAGCGTCGAATCCCGAAAGCGCCGTCAAGACGAATCCCTGGCCGTGATGAGAAGCCAGTGGGCCGGTATGGCCGTGGATGCAGGTGCGCAGCATGATGATATCCGGCTTAATTTGTTTAAGATTTTCGTAGTCCAGTCCCCATTTCTCAAGAGCTCCAGCGGAATAGCTGTCTACTACTACATTAGCCCATGCGCTCACCAGTTTCCTGACAATTTCCACACCCCTGGGATGAGATAGATTCAATGAAATATTGTACTTTTTCGCCACATGGGTATAAGAAAAGAAATAGCTGTTCTCCGGTCCGGGCACTCCGTCTTTAAACGGGCCCAGGGCTCTCAGGGCATCCGGACGTCTGTGAGATTCCACCTTGATGACGCTGGCGCCGAAAAAAGCCAGATAATTCACGGTGAAAGGACCTGTACCTGTCCAGGTGAAATCCAGAATATTCACTCCCTCAAAAGGTCGTTTTTCCATTTTCACCTTCAAAGAATTGACGTAGTAATTTAGATCACGCCAGCTTGCTTAAAGATCTGCAATTCCTGTTTAGATATGCCTAGCTCACCAAAATAAATATCATCATTGTGCTCGCCGATCAATGGCGCCGGACGGCGAATCTGACAGCAATTGTCCGCAGATCTGACAAAAGCGCCGGGATAAGTCAGAGCAGCGCCCAGATTTGGATGTTGCACCTGTTCCCAGTAATTACGAATTTGCAGCTGAGGGAAATTTACAATATCTTCAGGGGTGAAAATGGGATACAACTGAATACCTCTTTTTTGGGCCCCTTCCCACAACTCGGACTTGGTATGCGACAGAAAGAAACGGCGAAAGTCGGCGATAAGTTCATCGGTCTGCTCTTGAGAAACAACCTGCCAGTTCCACGTCCGCCATTCAACTTTTTTAAGAGCCTCTCCGGCAAAGCCTTCCTCAATAACCCACTGCGTCAATCCTTTGGTACTGGGTAGAATCCCTTCTTCAACAAACGGAAAAAATTTTAATCCTCCGTCTTTACAAGCATAGATTAAAGGAACGGTAATATAGGTGACCTCTTTACCAACGCTGGTGCGAGGACGCAGCCAGTTACCACCGGAGCGTTTGACAATGGTCTTGTCTGCCGCCCACAAACCCTGCACCTCCGGACCGGAAGTCCAGGCCAGGCTCATCTGGCCCGAAGCGTCCACCTGCTGTCCTTCTCCGGTAACTGCCCTGTGGAAAATCGCTACCATGATTCCAATGGCAGCCTGTAAAGCTGCGAAGGAATACACAATCGGAAAACCAGGCATGAGGGGAGGACGGTCGGCATCACCCGTTACGTACCCCTCTCCGGATAAAGCCCAGACTACCAGCTCCGGGGCTTTAAAATCTTTATAAGGTCCAATCTGTCCGAAACCGGAAATAGAGGCCATAATCAAGCCAGGGTTAATTTTACTGAGCACCGGGTAGCCTAAACCGATTTGATCCATATAACCAGGTTTAAAAGACTCCACTACTGCATCCGCCCCGCTGCACAATCTTTTAAATATCTCCCTGCCATCGGCAGTGTCTATATCCAGAGTAATCCCGCGTTTGCTCGTATTGAGTCCCATCCAGAAGAGGCTTCTTTCAGCGTGAGGAGTATCCTGGTAAAAAGGCCCGCGGCAGCGCCCGGAGTCGCCTCCCGGTTTTTCTATCTTGATGACATCCGCCCCAAGGTCACCCAGGACTTTGCCGCAGATGAAACCATGCTCTTCTGTTAAGTCCAGCACACGGTAAGGACTCAGCATGCCATTATTTTTCTCAGCCATTATCCCCACTCAACTGGAATTATTTCCTAGAAGTTTCCCCTTATCCTCTTTCATTGCCGACGATGCTGACGGCACAACTGGGCATACCTTCGCCGCCGCCAATATTGTGACAGAGTCCTTTCTGGGGATTCTTGATCTGGCGCGGGCCGGCTTTACCCTGGAGCTGTTTATAGACCTCATACATCATTCTCAGTCCGCTGGCTCCCAGAGGATGACCAAAGCATTTCAGTCCTCCATCCGTATTGACCGGAAGCTCCCCTTTCAGGGTAAACGTGCCCGCTTCGATATCTTCTCTCGCCTTGCCTCTGGCACTGAAACCGAAATCTTCATATATAAGCATCTCGTGGATCGAAAAACAATCATGCACTTCGGCCAGACTGATTTCTTTACGGGGATCTTTAATACCGGCAGCCGCATAAGCTACCTTTGATCCTTTGGCGTTTTCCGGGACGTAGCTAAAATCGAAGTCCTGCAACAAACTGCTCTGCCGTCCACCGGTTAAGATCGTCAAAGATTTGATATAGATCGGATCAACGCGGAAATTCCTGGCCATATCCGCCCGGGTAACAATGGCTGCCGCTGCTCCGTCACTGACACCGCAGCAATCGAAAACTCCCAGAGGATAGGCTACGATGGGTGCTTTCAGCACCTGTTCCAGGGTCAACTCTCTTTGAAAATGGGCCTTCGGATGCAGACTCCCATTGTGGTGGTTTTTCACCACAATTTGACCGATAAGACGCTTTCCCTCTTCAGGGTCGATATTATATTTTCGGAAATAACCCATGGCCAGTTCTGCAAACCCACCGGGGGCTGAAGTATTGGGGTTGACTCCGGCAGTACCGATAGTGGACTCACCAACCACATTCATACCCGGAACGCCGGACCATCCGGCATCTTTTAATTTCTCCACGCCGACTGCCAGGGCAATGTCGCAGGCACCCGCCGCAACAGCATAGGTAGCCGCTCTCAAAGCTTCAGTACCGGTAGCGCACATATTCTCGACACGGGTCACCGGAATATCCTGTGTCTTTAAAGGACCAGAAAGACTGCCAGCAGTCAATCCGGAAAGTACTGTCCCAATCCATGCCGCCTGGATGTCTTTAGGCTGAATCCCGGCATCAGCATAAGCTTCATAAGCAGCATCGATGATTAAGTCAGGGACACTCTTATCCCAGAGTTCTCCAAACTTGGTGCAACCCATACCAATGATAGCTACTTTATCTTTAATACCTTCCATTTTTTCTCCCCTATCTTATCGGTCTGGCTTTCCAAAAATAATTGTTTACTCCGGCGGCGGTATAAAGCTTTCGGAAGCTCATTTCCAGCGGCATTCCCACAAACGGCTTTTGCAGAGCGTGGTCGGTCATCTCGCAGTGCATTCGACCACTGCCTTCAAAATCGATCCATGTAAATACTGCCGGAGAATCTACCGTCGTTGCCAGGTAATCCACGACATAGGTCACGGCTTTAGCTCGCTTATCACTCAGCTTGTATTCTTCAAATTCATCCTTGGACTGGCATTTTACGCAGACTCTCTGAGGTGGATACTGGACCGTCCCGCAGGCCTTGCACCTGGAAGCCATGAGGGCTAATATACGCCTTCTATCCCTCCAGAGAAAAGGTACTGAGGGAGGCGGATCCTGCGGCCGCTTGGCAGTCTCTTCAGATATCAGACCGCGCCAGACTGCATATTTCCGGTATTCCTCCAGCGGGACTCTGGAATTAAGATGCCCCTTTATGCCTCTTCGGGCAGGTAGTTTATTGATCTCTTCGGTAATCCGGAAAATTATGGCATCTGCCCCATCGCCGTAATTCAGGAGCAAGATCCGATCTCCTGGTTTTCCCTGCTCCAGAGCAGCCACGAGCATCATTAAAGCTGAGGCAGACCCCGTATTGCCGATGGTAGTAAAAAATGGCTCCTGGACCTGCTCCTGGTTGAACCCCAGGCTTTTCGCTAAAGCGGCGTGGTTTCGAGCATCCGGGCCGTATAAAACGACTCTGGCAAAGTCTCCGGGTTTCCGGCCGTATTTAGCCAGCGTAGCGGCGGTCAGTTTTTGGATAGTCTCCGAATATCCTTTGGTAATAATAAAACGTTCTTCCCATGACCGGAGAGCATTATCAAATTCCGGCCGCCAGTTATCCAAAATTTCGTTATAGATTGAGCTAGTACCTTCGATCTCTGCAACCACGTTGGAATTTCCGATCAGGACTGCAGCGGAGCCGTCTCCAAATACCAGCTCGTTATCACTGTGAGGTGATGCCAATCGGCAATCAGAAGCGATTACCAGGGCATTCTTGAGTGATCCGGCATTGACAGCATCCAGGGCTGAATTCAGAGCGATAGTACCGGACCGAAGTGAATGGCCAAAATCAGCCGTGCGGGCTTTCTCCGGTATATCCAGTGCTGTAGCAATAATAGTAGCGCTTTGTTTTTCACCGTATGGAGGAGAAGTCGTGGCGAAAAACACGGCATCCGTTTTTTCAGGATTCAAGCCGGTAAGACAGTCAATACCAGAGGCAACTCCCATGGTGACGCTGTCTTCATCATAGTTCGCGACCGCTTTTTCCCCCCTGATATCACCTCCCGATCCCCACATGGCAGCTATAGCTTCTCGTTTTAACCGGTAAACGGGGATATAAGCTCCATAGGCTACAATTCCGCTCATTCGAAACTCCCTTCTCAATTATATTTTCGAGCCACAAGTCCCATCCGGATATGAAAATCCGACTGATGAGAAAACCGGATCACGATGTTAAAAAGAGGATTAATTATTATTCACTTTCCAGTTTTCACGAACAGGTCTCAGAGGTACCTCTGCATTATTTCTGCAAAAGATATTTTGATGTATTTTTGGTTCCAAATGTTAACTAGTATACTAGCATCAGTCAAATAACTTTTCAACATTATGTCCATACCTCTGATCAATCAGCAGTTTTATAATGATGTCTCGATATATTCTGTTTTCGCCATCGTACCAAACCAAAATGCAAGGCTAGAATTTGCAGTAGGCTAATATTTCGAGTTAGAATTAGAGATAATTTTGTGTCTATCCAGATATAGAAAATAACAAAGGTCGTAACATGAAGGGTAAAATTGTCATTGATCAGGAACTTTGCAAGGGATGTGAGCTTTGCATCGCTTTCTGTCCCAAAAATATAATTACACTCTCGGATAAATTAAATGCCGCCGGTTATTTACCATCTATGTTTACAGATAGAGGGGAATGTACCGGATGCGCTTCCTGCGCCATTATTTGTCCGGAAGTGGCGATAGAGGTCTACCGTGGGTAAAATATTAATGACCGGAAATGCTGCCATCGGTGAAGCGGCAATTAGAGCCGGCTGTCAGTGTTACTTCGGCTATCCCATTACGCCCCAAAACGAGTTGACTGAATATATGGCTAATAATCTGGGCCGCAAACCGGGTTGCACTTTCATTCAGGCCGAAAGCGAGATAGCCGCTATCAATATGGTCTATGGAGCCAGTGTAGTGGGGGTGCGAGCTATGACATCTTCCTCCAGCCCCGGAATCAGCTTGAAACAGGAGGGTATCTCTTACATGGCTGCCTGTCAGCTTCCCGGAGTAATTGTCAACATGTCCCGCGGTGGACCTGGATTAGGCAGTATTGCGGCCTCGCAATCAGATTATCATCAGGCAACTCGCGGAGGCGGGCATGGCGACTATCGTACGATTGTCCTCGGACCTTCATCAGTTCAGGAACTGGCTGACCTGACTCACCGGGCGTTTGAAATGTCAGACAAATATCTGGTCCCGGTCATGATCCTGGGGGATGGGATGCTGGGCCAGATGATGGAACCCGTTGAATTCAAATATGAAGCCCCAGCTGAGTTACCGATCAGAGCCGATGCCCTGAGGGGAGCGGAAGGCCGTCCGAGCCGGTTTGTGCGCACTTTTACCTCCAATCCAGCGGAGCTGGAAGAGATAAACTGGAGTCTGTTCCGGCGTTACCAGCTGCTCCAGAAGGATGAAGTCTCTTACGAAAACTACCTGGTTGAAGATGCCAAATTGATTGTCACCGCATTCGGGATTGCCGCGAGAATTGCCAAAGGTGCCATCAAACAAGCCCGGGCTTCTGGCATGAAGGTTGGAATGTTCCGGCCAATTACGTTATTTCCTTTTCCGCAGGACCAGCTCAAAGTCCTGGCTAAAAGTGTTAAATTTTTCCTCGATTTTGAAATGAATATGGGGCAGATGGTTGAAGATGTAAAATTGTCTCTGGGAGGGGCTGGAGAGGTCTCCTTCTATGGGAGGCCAGGAGGAGTGATTCCTACTTCAGCCGAGTTCTTACGCGTAATCACCCGCCTATATTATCAAAAAGGTTTAAGTTAAAAATGGAAAAGATATTTAGTCGTCCAAAATCACTGAAGAAAGCCGTCTTCCATTATTGCCCGGGATGCGGCCATTCAATTGCTCACCGGATCACCTGTGAGGTTATCGATGAACTGAATATTCATGATAAAGCGATCGGGGTACCCCCTCCGGGATGTTCAGTTTTTGCCTATTATTATTTCGATGTAGACATGGTAGAGTCAGCCCACGGAAGGGGAGCCGCAGTGGCGACCGGTATAAAGCGGGCTTATCCGGAATCTATTGTCTTTACCTATCAGGGAGATGGCGATTTATCAGCCATCGGTACTGCTGAAACTATTCATGCAGCGAACCGGGGAGAAAACATCACGGCAATCTTTATAAATAATGCAGTTTACGGCATGACCGGTGGTCAGATGGCCCCGACCACTATGCTGGGAATGAAAACAACGACCTCACCCTTTGGAAGAGAAGGCAAATTTGAAGGATATCCGATCCGGATGAGCGAAATTCTATCTCAGGTCAAAGGGACCTGCTATATCGAACGCGTAGCGGTAAATTCACCCTCTAATATTAGAAAAGCCAAAAAAGCAATAACCAAAGCTTTCCAATGCCAGATGCAGGGACTCGGTTATTCCCTGGTTGAGATTCTTTCTCCCTGCCCAACTAACTGGAAAATGAGTTCAATCGAAGCTTGCAAATGGATCGATAACGTGATGTCCAAAGAATTTCCTCTGGGAGTAATTAAAGATACGACAGGTAAAAAAGATGCTAATTAAAACTGTGTTTGCAGGTTTTGGCGGCCAGGGTGTTTTATCCATGGGCCTTAATTTGGCTCAGGCAGCCATGCTCGAAGGTAAATATGTTACCTATCTTCCGGCTTACGGGGCGGAGGTAAGAGGGGGTACAGCCAACTGTACAGTCTCCGTTTCCGATGAAGAGATCGATTCTCCGGTAGCGGCATCTCCGGCTTTTGTGGTAGCGTTGAACCAGCCCTCGATGGTACGGTTTCAGAATACCATCCAGTCCGGAGGCATAATGTTCTTGAACTCTACACTGATATCCACATTACCGAACCGGGGCGATATTGAGGTGGTGAGCATCCCGGCTAATGCTGTCGCCGAAAAATTGGGGAATATTAAATCCGCCAACATGGTCATTTTGGGAGCATTTATTAAAAAGAGCAACCTGGTAAGTCTGGAAAGTCTGATAGACGGATTAACAGTGGCATTGAAAGGCAACCAAAAGCTGATTACTTTCAATAAAGACGCCTTAAATGCAGGATATAATCTGTTTCAATAAGGAGTAAAGGATGCCGGTCAAACAAATCTCAGTCAGCCTGGATAATATACCCGGAAAATTTCTGGCGGTGAGTGAATTCTTGCGGGTGGAGGGGATTAATATCCGGGCTATCAGTGTCGCAGATACTTCGGATATCTCGACCGTTAGATTTGTGGCCGACGACCCAAAAAAAACCACGGATGTCTTGAAAAGTCATGGTTATGCGATAAAAGAAACAGAAGTAATCGCCGTAGAAGTGCCGGACCATCCGGGCGGACTCCTGGCAATTTTGAAACCTTTAAAGTCTGCTGGTATTAACGTCCTTTACTTATATACGTTTCTGGGCAGGGGCGAAAGTGGCCAGCCCATCGTTATACTGGGTGTGGATAAAACCGAAGACGCTCTCAAGGTATTGGATCAGAACTGGGTCAAGACCTTCGGAAAAGAGATTTACGCCCTTTAAATTGTAGCTAAGATCGCTTCTTAGGAACCCGGGCTCCCTCTTTGCGAGCTTTACTCAGCCCAATCGCTACCGCTTGCTTTCGTGACGTAACTTTTTTCCCGCTTCTCCCGGATTTCAGAGTCCCTTCTTTCATCTCATGCATGGCTTCGCCGACTTCTTCTTTGGATTTTTCGCTATACTTCGCCATTTCATCTCCTCCCGACCCCAATATTACCTATTTTTCATTATACAATTGAAATAGTACTACTTGAGGTTACCCTTGCAGATAAATGAAGGAGGAAGAGGGATATGGCCAATAAGGATCAGGCAGCAGGTAAAGCAAAAGAGATCAAGGGCAGCATACGGGAAGGTCTTGGTAAAGCAACCAGCAATGAACAGCAAGTTGCCAAAGGCAAAGTTGAGAAAACAGAAGGGAGAGTCCAGGGCAAAGTCGGTCAAGTAAAGCA
>DEUU01000176.1:0-2766 GCA_002362735.1 Dehalococcoidia bacterium UBA3254 | reverse complement strand
GCCGGGCCGTCGATCTGCATGGGGCATCTAATCTTACAACGCCCGCAGGTGAGACAGGTATAAGCGACTGCCGCTGCTTTCCCGGGGTTATGACTGATGGTAGCCGCCCAGACGGCACCATTAGCCGCAAAATATTTGTCCCCGAAATGTCCCGCCGTCAGGGAAAAAACCGGGCATTCGTAAAGACATCCCCCACATCTCAAACAAAACAAGGCTTGATTAAGTATAGGGTCCTTGGCTAATTCAGTCCGTCCGGCGTCCAGAAAGATGACGTGCATCTCGGTTGGACCGTGAGCACCGTAAGTAGTCACCTTTTCGATATCACCGGTCTTGCTGGGGCCGGATATCATGGTGACATAGGAAGGGACAGTATAATTAGCGTAGCGCCAGGTGACTTCAGACACTTTAAACGCATCTTCCAGGCTGGGGACCAATTTCTCCATGCCAATGATAGCTATATGAATGGGAGGTAAAGCCGTGGAAAGACGGATATTGCCTTCGTTTTCAATAATAAACAGAGTGCCCGTGTCCGCGGCAACGACGTTTGCTCCGCTGATACCGATATCCGCGGCGATAAACTTTTCTCTCAAGAGCTTTCTTGCGACTTCTACCAACCTGGGAATATCTGCTGGCAATTTTTCCCCGGTAATCTCCGAAAATAATTTTGCGACATCCTCTTTAGGAACATGCACCGCCGGGGAAAGGATATGCATGGGTCTGGAATGCAATTTTTGTACAATAAACTCGCCAAGATCAGTCTCATAAACTTCATTACCGGTATTTTCTAAATGTTCACGAAGTTCAATTTCTTCGCTGGTCATGCTTTTGCCTTTGACGATCAATTTTTTGGTCCCAACCACTTTATCAACAATATTAAGGCAATCTTCGACCGTCTTCGCAATATAGGCTTTTCCATGGTTGTAGTCTATCGACTGGCAGGCTGTCTGAGCTAGCGTTTCCATATTAGCAATGGATTTTTTTTTAATTTCCCGGACTTCTTTAGCCATTTCCAGAGTATGTGGGAACCTTTTCAACGCTTCATTGACATTATTCCGGTAGCTGCTTATAGCGCGGGACAGAGCAAGTCTAACTCTCTCGTTATGGGCTGCATCCATAATTTCCTTTTTATATTCACTAAATTCTGACAAATCCTTATTCCTCCATTGACATTGCAACAACCTGGGCTAAGTCCAGCACCCGGACATTTTCAGCTTTCACCGCTTTAAGACCGGTTTCCAGCTGCATAATACAGCCGGGACAATGGGTAACAATAATTTGAGCGCCAGTCTCCAATAATTCTTTAGTCCGGTTCACCGCCAGCATTTCACTCATCTCTGGGAAAACAGCCTCGAACCCACCTCCTCCCCCACAGCAGGTGGAGAACTCGCCCCGGGTCCACCGGGGTTCAACCAATTCTACACCCTGGATCGCCCGCAGAATCTTCCGAGGCTCATCCATGATTCCCAAATAGCGGACCAACTGGCAGGGATCGTGATAGGTAACTTTAATTGTCTGTGGAAAGCGTAGTCTTAACGAGTTGATATTTTCGGCTACAACCTGGCTGAAATGCTTCACTTCAAAATCAGGTCCTTGACCGGATTCAGCCATTAAGTTACGCAGAGTGTAGGTACAGGACGGTACAATGCCGATAATTTTCCTGACCCCTCGAGCACTCAGCTGTTCACGTACATTCAGCGAGTGTCTGGCAAATTCGCCCTTTAATCCTATATAGTGCAGGAGGCCGCCGCAGCAAGGTTCGTGCTCAGCGAGATAACCCGGGTCCTCTCCCAATTTTCTTAACACCTTAACCGCGTCCAACAGCGGCTGTGCCTCGTTACCTTGACTTCTCCCCACCATCTTTAAGAAGAGTCCATCTAATCCCATTTTCCTCTGTAATCCCGCCAGACCCAGAGCTCTCTCGCTGCCGATGGCGCTTTTATCCATCTTGCGAATTAAACCCATTAAAGACTCCAATTTACTACCGAATTGATATCCACAACCAGCAAAAAAGATGGTCTGTTTCGATGGAGACAGTTTCAAATCTTTAGCCCAGCGGGCGCCTTCTTCCTTTGAGGCGCCAAGGATATTATCTTTATGGCGGATATTATCCGCGAGATAACTTAAACCAGGGGGAATCAATTCTTGATTTGGCATGTTTTAACCTTCCAAAATACTTCTATTCACCTAAGTGAGTGGTTTCAATCGACATATTAGCCCGGGCAGGCATCGAAAATACAAAGGGGATAGTTGCCAGAATTAAAATTCCCAGAGCGATGAAGACAATTTCGAAACCAAGAGCCATGTTACCAATATATTGTACCACCAAAGAAATTACTGCGATACTGACCGCACCGCCACTCTGACGAAACATCCCCCGGGTGCCCATAATAGTTGAAATTTTGTGCGGCAACAGATCTATGCAGGCATTACTGGACGCCGGCATGGCGATCCCGTTGCCCAACCCAAATAAAAGGCCCAGACCACATAATACTGTAATGATGCTAAGGCCATTTCCTGCAAAACCAGAATACCGAGCGCTTAACCCGAAGAGTAAAATTATAACGGACATGAATATTGATCCTATTACCATGGGCTTCCGGTATCCCCATTTAATGATAAAAATACTGCTGATGACGGTAGCAACAATCATACCAACGGCTCTGAAACTTAAAATCAGGCTGCTTTGAATTTCGGAAAAACCAAAAACAGAAACCGCGTACAAGGGGATGAATGAGGTAATGCCGAACAAACAAACCCCAAAAATGG
>DEUU01000435.1:1977-15203 GCA_002362735.1 Dehalococcoidia bacterium UBA3254 | reverse complement strand
AACTCACAGGCCTTTACGAGGAGTATTTTAATAAGGTTGCAAGATATGTATTTGTACGAATCGGAGATAGGTCCGAAGCCGAAGATATTGCAAGTGAGGTGTTTGTTAAAGCTCTGGACTCCCTGAAGACCTACCAGGAGCGTGGTCTGCCGATGCAGGCCTGGATATTCAGAATCGCCCATAATCTGGTAGTGGATTATTTAAGAAAGGGGAAACAGCGCGCAGTTGTTTCGATTGATGATGTAGAGATTACAAGTGATGCTGATCCGGTTACCACAGCAGAGACTCATATCGAAATCTCCAGAGTGGTAAAGGCGATGGATAGACTCACGGAGGACCAGAGGGAAGTATTGAGATTAAGATTCTTCGGCGGTCTAAGTTCAAAAGAGGTCAGTAGCGTGATGGAGAAGGCCGATGGAGCGGTGAGGGAAATGCAAAGGGCAGCCCTGGAAAAGCTCCGCCAGATATTAAATGAGACCGGTATGATGGGTTAAGAAAATGGCAGAAGATTTTAACAAAGTTTTAGATGAATGCATCGACCGGGTTAACCGGGGAGAAGGTTTGGAATCCTGTCTAACGGATTATCCAGAGTATGCTCAGCGTCTCAAGCCTCTGCTGGCAGCCATGAAGCAAACTCAATCGGCTTATTCTTTTATTCCCTCGGAAGAGGCCAAACGAGCCGGCAGACAGCGTCTGTACGCCGCTTTAGAGAAGAAACGTAAGCCTTCACTCTGGCAGCAGGTCCTGGGTCATCGAGCTATTTGGGCTACCACGGCCAGTATTATTGTGATTGGCATCGCCGCTTATCTGGGCTTAAGAGCAACACTACTGGCGCCGCCACCACCCGGAGGGTATATCGCTCAACCATCGCCGGGAACAGTGATTTCACCCACTTCTAATCCCACGGGATTACCTGCGACAGAACCGGGTTCGGACTATATTGCGGCGGCGAATATTAACGGCAATTTCTCCTTTCTGGTCAGTGATGAGGTGAATGCCATCGCTGACTTCAGCGTGGTGAACGTCAGGGTGGACAGAATCGGGATTCTTCAGAGCGGGGAGTCTGGACGCTGGAAGGAGTTTACCCCAGAAATAAAGGAATTCGACCTTTCGCTATTACCCGGAGATAAAACCCTGGAATTATGGCGCGGAGATGTCCCGGAAGGGAAGTATGAAAAGGTATTTATCTATATTAATAAGATAACGGGTGTTCTCAAGTCTAACGGAGAGACGATTGATATTAAGTTGCCCGGTAACAAATTGCAGATATCGCTGCCGTTCCAGGTGGACTCCACGAACGTCACCAGTTTTACTTATGACCTGACGGTGGTGGATACCGGAAATGGCAAGAATGAGAAATATCTGGTAAAGCCCCAGATTGACCAGAGTGGCGCCAGCCAGAAGCCATTACCAAAGTACTCGCCGGAAAACCATAATAAAGCTACTTTACCTCCTGACATCTTAACCCCTTCAGGCGTTACTAATAATAGAAAGGAATAATTGATACAAATCAGGAGGTACATAATGAAAAGAACAATAGTCAGTTTTATGTTGACAATATTATCTGTCCTTGCCCTGGCACTAACCGGCTGTGCCACCGGCCCAACATCAGATCTAAATAACCCAACCAGTATTAATGGGACTTCACCTCAAACAGGAGCTATGGTAAGCGGTTCTCCGGCTGCACAGGCACCGGGCAAGCTGGAAGTACGTGTAACTGACGCCCCCGCTAAAGAACAAATTACCGCAATTAACGTTACCATTAATAGTATTGAGGTCCATAAAGCCGGGGCAGGCGAAAATCCCACGGCCGCAACTAGCGGGACGGTTGAGGGGACCGAACAGGCTCCAGATCAAAGTGATAATGCCGGGGGATGGATTACGATTTCAAATCAATCCATGAGTTTTGATTTGCTGAAGATCAAAGATAATTTGACCAGCCTTCAAACCGTCGATATTGGAACTGGTAAATATACTCAGGTGAGGTTGGGAGTAGAATCAGTAAGCATTTCTTTCGCGGGAAACCAGGCTCCTGCAATAGCCACCGTTCCCAGCGGAAAGATAAAATTCATACGATCGTTCGATGTCTCTCCGGATGGGGTTACCCAGTTGGACTTCGACTTTGATGCGGCTCAATCGGTAAATGTTACCGGCAATGGCAAAGTAATTTACAAACCGGTTATCAAACTTTCCGTTGGCAAGACCAATAACCCGGATAAAAAGTCCAATCTAACAATTTCAAATGAAAGTCTGGTGAACGGCGTTGTTAATGCAAATTATGAAGTTGAACTTACTGCCGAGGGAGGAAAGACACCTTATACCTGGAGTCTTAATGGAGGGAATTTGCCTCCAGGTCTGACATTAGATACCGGTAGTGGAAAGATATCCGGAGTAGCCACCGCTGCCGGAAGTTATAACTTTTCGATCAAGGTGGCAGATAGTTCGGTATCCATGAGAACCGCTTTCAAAGATTTGACCATTCTCATTAAGACTCTGACTCCATAGCGCTTGAATTTGAATTAAATAACCAGAAGAAAAGAGGGCTCAGCAAGCCCCCTTTCTTTTTTGTTTTCTCTTAGCCTCATTGAATACAAACAGATGATTCTTTTTAGCTTTAATATGATATCTGTTATAATTACGAAGAAATTCACATTGGAGAGACCAGTATCGATAGTAAAAACAACAGAATTAATCTTTGAGATTTTACGGCGCGTTTTTTCTTCCTAAGGTATTCCGATCGCGCTGACTGTGATTATTTTTCTACAGGGATACCACCAAAAGCCCTCTCGACCGTCAACTTTGACATATTATTAATAATTTCTTAACATTTATAAGGTATGTTTAATATGATTAAAAAAATGAAAAAATTACCAGTAATTATTTCAACGATATTATCGGCTTTGTTATTGTTTTCCATGATGGCTTGCGAGTCAGGATCAAATTCGTCACCAACATCATCACCGTCTGCGACGAAAACGGGTCCGGCGTCAAAGCTGGCCTTTATTACTCAACCCAGCGGGGGTATTTCCGGTGTAAACTTTGACACTCAACCCACGGTAGCTATAGAGGACGCTGAAGGAAACCTGGTTGCTAACTACCGCGGACTGATAGAGCTAACAATTACGGCTGGGACCGGCGACAGCGAGGCCCGGCTATTTGGTGGCACAAAAATTCTGGTAGCAAACAACACCGTAGAGTTTAAAAACCTTAATATCGACAAAGCGGGGGCCGGCTATACTCTAACAGCCTCAAGCGGTAATCTGACAAAGGCCATCAGTGCGTCATTTACGATTTCGCCCGGGAAACCGTCCAAACTCAATTTTACAGTTCAGCCCTCTGGAGGTACAGCCGGGACGCCGTTGACACCTATCCCGGAAGTAACAGTTCAGGATAGTAATGGGAACAAAGTTACTGATTTTCATGGCTCTGTGATAGTTACAGCAACTGGATATCTGGATGACACTTCAGAAAACGGCCAGCCGATTGTTCAGAAAATACCAGTCGTACTCTCAGGCAAAACGACGATAAATGTGGACAATGGTGTAGCTCGTCTCACCGATGTCACGATTAACAGACTGATCGCGATGAGGTACTCTTTTACGGCAACGAGCGAATCTCTGGAGTCGGTTACCAGCACGCAGTTTACCCTTTCGGCAGGAACGCCGGCGATGCTTGAGGTTACCGTGCAGCCTTCGGGAGGTAAAGCTGGAAAACCGTTTGAAACTCAGCCAACAGTTGCGATAGAAGACATGTATGGGAATGTAGTTCTCACCTCAAGGGCATCGATAACGGTATCAATTACTCCAGGTTCTGGCGCTGCCGGAGCAGTTCTTTCTGGCACCAAGACATTGGTCGCTGAGGATGCGTTAGGAGGAGTAGCCGCATTCACTAATCTTTCTATAGACAAGGCTGGTGCTGGCTACAAATTGACTGCAGAAGCCAGTGGAATCCCACCGGTACAAAGCCAGCCTTTTGACGTTTCAGCGCCGTAAGCAGGATAGGTACCATAGCATAGAAAACTAATATTTCAAATATTATTCTTCTCCTTCGGTTTTCTGAAATAGATTGAAGCTGCTCTCCTGGCTTCAACACCGAAACAGATTATTGACAACATTAGTAACATTTGTTATCATCAGCAACATATTCGATGTACAAATACCCACAAATAAAGGAGGTTGTTTTAATGAAAATTTTTAATGCTAAAGATGTTGAGACTCGTCATGATGAAGGCCTTCCGTGGTTTACGGGCAAAGTTGATGCCCAATTCCTTGTAAATCAAGATACAGCCAAAACGGTCCACGTTGGTTTAATAACTTTCCATCCCGGTTGCAGAAATTTATTTCACTTTCATTCAGGTGAGCAAATCCTTTATATCACTCAAGGTAAAGGAATTATGGCTACAAAAGATAAGCAAACTGAGGTTGGTCCGGGTTCAGTTATCTACATTCCGCCAGGTGAGGTTCACTGGCATGGCGCTGCCAAGGATTCCTCATTCACCCATCTTGCTGTAATAGCACCTGACGAAAAAGGGAATTTTAAAGAAACTATTGTAGAGAAAGTTTAAACTCCTCTCTTTTTTCTGTTTATAATTAAGACATGCCCCGATTAATACATCGGGGTATGTTTTTATCCAAAAGATCGTTTCGATCCTGGTATAAAAAAACTTTTTCAGGAGAAGTTAAATTAAGTTAATTTAAGGCAAGTTGACTTTAGCTTGGCCTTGCATTAATATTTAGCTACTTTAAACATTATTAGATAAAACTGCATATAAAATGGGGCAAAGAACCTCTATCCTTAAGTGGTCACCTGAATAGAGGGGAGCCAATGGTGAAACCGACCTGAAATATGGCCGGTTTTTTATTGGGAGAAATATGGAGGAGGCAAATGAAATTTTTCCACCATTGGTCGAAATCTTTATCTAATCAATCTAATAGCGTTCAATCCATAAATCCTCGGCTGGCCAGATACACTCCTCAAGTTCTTAAACAGCTGGTTCTTCCTGGTACCGTCAATGGCCTGGTAGGAATCAGGGAATGGACCTGGATAGATGATATCCTGACTTCCAGGAATCATAAATATGTCTGGAACTCTAATAAAATGATTGCCGACAAGATCCCTGATAGAAATAACTGGAATGGAATTTATGCCTACCAATTAGGGGCTATGGTGCCCAGTTGGCCCCACCATACGGGTATCGTGGAAATGCTGGGCCATATCGAAGTCCATTCGGATGGGATGGTCAGAGCAGAGAAATGCAAGATTCTGGTTATTATCGTAAATTGGGGGCGTGTAGAGTGGGCTCAAGGGGTAAGTTCCCGGTATAATGTCCCGGTATACGTTAGCAAATTTCCTGAACAAGCTTTCAGAGAATGGCTTCTCGGTACTGATGGTATCAAATGGCTAAACCATAACTATAATCTGCTTTATCCGACGAGGTTTAAGATCATTGAAGAAGCAGAGAAATTGTTAGGAGAAAAGTGATGACTACGGATGCCCCAATTAAAAAGGAAATTTATATCCCTGAGATCCCTGATGAATTTTCTAAGCCAGTGGAATCTCCTTCAGAGCGACCCGAGGAACAGCCTGTCAAAGTCCCGGCGGCGAAAATTTCCTGAGGACCATTGAATAAGTGCCCCTCCCGCCATTACTTTTTCAAATTATTTTATATAAAAATGAAACCAGAAGCTGAGGTTTACACTTTCTTTGACTTCCATCTTCCGAGCTGGAAATAGACAATATAGGCAATAGCTCCGGCTGCCACACCGGCAACAATAGCCCAGCGTATTCCGTAAACACCCAGATGGCCGAATTTCGGGAGAATAAATGCTAATGGCATTTGTATTAACCAGATCATAGCGATACTGAAGATCATATTAGGCAAGGTATCACCCGCCCCAGCAATGGCGGCCTGTAATACCAGAACAACAGCCGCTAATAAGTAGCCCAGGACTCCAATTCTGAGGAAAAGGCTACCTACCTCAATCAGGGCAGGGTCGGGGGAGAAGATAGCAACTATTTTTTCCGCTAAAATCAGAATAACTACGGAAAAAACGAGAGTTATAGCTTCTACCAGGATAACCGCCAACCATGCTCCCTTTTTGGCTCTTCCAGGTTGATGTGCCCCGAGGTTTTGTCCGACCAATACTCCGGCTCCGCCGCCAAGTCCGAATCCGGGGCAGCCCAGAAACATCTCTACCCTGGAAGCCAGGCTATGCGCGGCTACGGGTATTGTACCGAAAGGAATGATGAACCATGTTAAGACGAGATTGCCGAATGATCTTTGCAGGTCCATTATCAGAGCCGGGATCCCGATTTTTAACATCCGCCAGGCGAGATTGGGTATAAAACGGAAGTCCTGGAGCTTGAGCTGTATGCGAGTACGGCCGGTAGTCAGCAGCCATATTCCTATGGATGCTCCTATAGCTTGAGAGATAACGTTGCTTAGAGCAGCCCCAGCAGTCCCCAGAGGCGGGAAGACCCAAAGACCAAGGACCAGGAAGGGACAGAGAGTGATATGCAATGTCCGGATAGTACACTCTATTAACATCGGTTTAAGCGAGTCGCCGGTAGATTGGATAGTATAAAGACCTACGATGAGCAATTCCACTAATATCCAGCCACCAAATAGTACTCGCAGGTAGGCGGTACCCTCTGCCGCTACGTCCGGATCTATCCCGAACATATTCATCAAAGGGCCGGCTAAAAAGAAGCCGACTGTCGAGACAAACGATCCCCAGACGGCGCCAAAAAGATAGGCCTGGCCTGCTACCTTCCGGGCGTTCTCATAGTCCTTCGCCCCGATAAAGCGGGTCACCATGGCCCGAATACCCATGATGATGCCCAGGTCCATCGCCATTACCATCATGGCAACGATACCGGCAACCCCTACCCCTGCGATAGCTTTTGACCCTAACCTTCCCACCCACAATATGTCCACCATCTGGCTTAGCATCCAGAGGGTTTCCATTATCACCATCGGCCAGGATAGTAGCAACAGGTTATTAAGGATAGAGCCTTTTGTCCAGTCCCTCTTTACGGCGGTTCTTTCCTGGGTACTACTTTCAGACATGATCTATCACGTTTTCTTTCATCCTGCACAATTGAAAAACGCCAGCCACGCGCGGCAAAAAGGTACCGTTAAAACAGCAGAAAACCATGCGTGATTTGTTCAAAGGATTAAAATGATTTAACAGGATGATTATACCAGTATACCAGATCAATTAACAGGCTCGCTGATCATATAAAAACCCATATTTTGGTTAGTCAGTTCATCTTCGAGAGTTTTTTTAAGGGAAGCCTTCGAGGATACCTGTACCAATGGGTATTCAGGATAAAAAGAATTCGGAACTAAGCCAAAAATCGTCAAATAATTTGCATAACGTTAATATTTGTAGATAATTTTGAGATGTAATAATCCCTAATAAAATCAGGATCTGTAAAAACAAAATCAACTACTCAAGCAGTCTTGTCTTGACTGGAAGATATACTTTAATGTTAGCAACCCGGCGGCGTTAATATTTACAGTTGAATAGTATTAACTACTTTTCTCCGGCATAGGTGAAATTAAACGGGTTCTATATCTTAAGTAGCTAATCTTCCACTTCCCATCCTCTTTGACATATTTCATATCATAATAGCCCTGTAACCAATCCGGAGCGTCATTGGTAGGAAGCTGCTGAATCTTAAATTTCAGTTTACGTGGAAGAGCAAATTGTATATAAAGCAGCCAGCTGGCCTCTGCCTGGTTACCATCAACTTTGATTATGGGATGGACTGCGAAGAGCCCTTCAAGGCCGATATGGTTCAGAGAGATGTCATCCAAAAAAAGCTTTTTAATGGCTTCTTTGCCCTTTGCATCTCCAGCATGAGCGCTGAAAGAACCATCTTTCGAAAAACAATCTACCAGTTCGTCCCATTTGTTGGTGATCACGCAATTAACGTAATGTACCTGTAGCTGTTTTATTTCTTCAATATCCTCTAAAAC
Source organism: Dehalococcoidia bacterium UBA3254 (assembly GCA_002362735.1). Next base: position 7,219 of record DEUU01000435.1, on the reverse strand, counting down.
CTGGACTCTTTTCTCCAATTCACTAGTTGTCATAATATGTACTCCTTCCAGAAATGAAATTTCTTTCTTAATATATTTTCAGAAGCTTATGATACTTTTAGGAGCGTTGTGGGTGATAAAAGACGGCATTTCCATTTCAATAGACTGATTTTCCATTGACCATTCTGTCTGACGTATTCCATGTCATAATATCCCTGCATCCAGTCAGGTGCATCATCTGTAGCCAGCATTTGCGGTCTGGATTTGAGTTTACGAGGCAGGGCATTTTGTATGTATAAAAGCCAGTTACCCCTGGCTTTATCTCCATCTACCGAGACAATAGGATGGACCACGAAGTTCCCTTCCTGCCCGATATGATTTGAGGCAACCTTACCTTTAAAATGTGCCGTAATTGCTTTCTTGCCTATAGCAGAGCCGGATTCCAGATCTACCACGGCATCATCAGAAAAACAGTCGATCAGCTCATCCCACCTGGTGGTAGTAAGATAATTCACATAGCGTAGCTGTAGCTGTTTAATTTCCTCTATGTCTTCTAAAACCCGAATCCTTTTTTCCAAAGAGTTTATTGTCATAATCAGTTCTCCCTTAAAGAGTCTTTATTTATTTTGTCATGGACTTTGATTGAATATTAATAAGGTTCCCTATTCTTGCGTTATGCCTTCCTTCTTGTTTATTTTAAGTTTTCATGAGACCGACCAGGAACAAGGAGACTTGCGGGAAGGCTATGCATATGATGAGAAATATTACACAGGTTATACAGAATGGTATGGAGCCCCTGAAGACATCGCTCATTTTGATGCCATGCGGTTTGGCAGCAGCGGCGACGACAAAGAGGTTCAAACCCACCGGAGGAGTCAGGTTTCCTAATTCGCATTGTATAATTGCCAGGACACCAAACCAGAGCAAATCAACATGGAAAGCATTAAGCACAGGGAGGAAAATAGGAAGTGTTAGCAGCAGAACAGATGTGGGGTCCATAGGAATACCCAGAATAAAATAAACGATCATGATCAGAATTACCAGTCCTAAAGCCGAAACATGCAATGATACGAGCCAGTCTGATAGCGCTTGTGCCAGCCCCGAAACCGCTATGAAGACGTTGAGGATGTTGGCACCGATAATCACTGCCATCGCCATACCGGTGACAACCAGCGTATTTTTTAGCGATTTAAATAGATTTTTTCCATTCAAGGACCTTCTTATTAGGGCGTAAAAAAAGATAAATACCGTAGATATGGAGGCGGCTTCATTTGGGGTAAAAACCCCGAACTGGATACCTCCCATGATGATTAAGAAAACCACAAATATCGCTATCAGGCCCTTGGTTGCGACGAATTTTTGTTTCCAGGTGCTACCCGTAGCTACTGGAACCAGTGAAGGTTTAATTTTGCATTGAATGAATATCTGGAGCAGGTACATAAATGTCAGCAGAAACCCTGGAATAAAGCAGGCAATAAAAAACTGACCTATAGACACATCTGAAAGAATCGCATAAATAATGAGAAGGCCGCCAGGTGGAATAAGGTTGCCCAATGTCCCGCCTGCTGCCAGTGCGCCGACGGCCAGACGGTGATCGTATTTGGCATTAAGTAGCTGAGGTAAAGCCACATTAGTCATTAAGGCTACCGTGGCCAGGCTGGAACCGCTGACACAGGAGAATCCGGCGGCCCCCAGTATACTGGCCATAGCCAGTCCGCCGGGAATTTTTCCTGCCCAGGTAGCTATCGATCTAAAGGCATCCGTCATCATTCTTGAAGCGTCTGCCAGTTCACCCATAAGCAAAAATACCGGCAGTACAGCAAAAGCATAGTTTTGGAGGGCACCGATAGTATTCTGTGCCATCATAGTCGTAGCCTGTTGCCAACCGGAGAGAATGGTATAGCCGGCTATTCCGACTACTACCATAGATATCCAGATCGGCATGGCTAAAAACATGAGCAGTAATAATACCAGGATTGCGATTACACCTAATATTTCAGGACTCACTGCCATTCATTTCCTTTTCTGTAGCATTTTCTTTTGCTTTGTTAGTTTCTTTGAACCATACTTCTAAAGCCTGTACCAGAAATATCAGACCACCCAGAGCGATCGCGATTGCCAGCCCAAACTGGAAAGGTGATGTAATGATTCTTAAAATGTCTGTAACGCGTGGATACGGCTCCATCTGTCTCAGCGTATACAGGTAGATGTTGTAAGCCAGTGTAATTGAGATGCCAAATCCTACCAGCGAGAAAACACTTATCATGATCTTTTGCAAACGTTTGGAGAACCGGCCGAAGAGCACGTCTACAACCACGTGTCCACGTTTAGCCGTGCAATAAATTATGGCAAAGCCGCCCGAAAGTACCATGGTTTGTTCCACAAGTTCGAGACTGCCACGTAAAGGGGCTTTTAAAAAATAACGTCCGAAAACATCTATAAAAACCAATAACACGATGGCGATAGTGGCAGCATATCCTACCCAGGCTGCCACCTCAGTTACGGAATAAATAACCTTCGTGGTTTTACGTGTCCCGGTTTGGATGCCCATTACTCACCCTCCTCCAGGGAATAACAAACAGGATATTCATGTCTATCCAGTATGCTCCTGGTTTCTCTTCAGGGAAGTCTCGAAAGCCCGGATACTTAATCTTCTTCCTTATAAGATGATATAAGGAGATCAAGTAACCCTCCGGGCTTTCGGTCATGGTCTTCTAGACTCTAATAATTTCTTTCTACTTCAGAATTTCCTTTGTCACCCAGTCCATCGAAGTCTTTTGATCGGGTGTTTGGCTATTCCAGTAATCAGAGCGGTCCTGTAAATAGCTCACATAATCGGCGGTGGGGAGTCCCAGGTTGGCATACTGTTTAATGTAGCTATCCATAACCGGTTTCAGCGAATCTACCCATTTTGTCTTTTCCGCGGCGGGTATCGTATAGACTTGTTTTCCCGGCAGGGCACGATAGTAATCCATACCCTGGACATCGGAATACCACCAGACTTTACCTTCCCAATCAATCAGTTCCTTGAAGGTATCATTGAACACCTGTTGAATGTCTGCCGGCAGTTTATTCCAGGTATTCTCATTCATCAGGAGGGCGCACGGGCCGTAGCACAAATTAGGAGTGATGGTGATGTAGTTTATGACGTCACCAAATTTTTGCCCTTTTATAGCTTCACCGGCTAGAAGCCCACCGTCTATGACTCCCTTACTTAGAGACTCATATACCTCGCCTGTGGCCATTGCAACCGGAGTGCCCCCCCAGGTGGTTATCATGCTGGCCATAACTCCAGAACCTCTCATCTTGAGTCCTTTTATATCCTCGGGAGTTTTGACCTGTTTTTTGGTTGTTAAAAGATAATAAGGGCCTGCTGGACCGCAGATACCGCAGAAATGTACACCTGAAAACTCCTTAAGGGTCGAGAATTTGAAATGTGCAGCATAATCGTTAGCGAGCTGATTAAATGCCCAGCTGTTATTAACAGTCAGCGGTACGCTAAGGTACTCGATGGATGGCTGCATTCCAATCGTGTAGTTCGGGGAGTGGTGGACGATATCAGCTACACCGGTCTTTACCGCGTCAAGACCCTGTGCAGGCGGGTTTAATACGTTTTGTGCGTAGACAGTTATTTTTACCTTGCCTTTGGTACGTTCGAAAATTTTATCGGCAAAATACTGGTAGTAAATATTAGGATTGCTGGTTGCTGACATAATATGGCTGAGTTTCAAGTTGTAAACCACTGCGGATGTTGTCGCTGCTGCGGGTGAAGTTGGGGCCGTGGTGGTTGTGGCTGGAGCGGCAGTAGTTTTTGGCGGAGCAGCGGTGGTGGTAGCTGGGGCAGCCGTTGTAGGGGCAGTTGTGGTTGGAGCGGAAGTTGTGGGCGTAGATTGGGCACAAGCAAATATTGAAACGAATAAAAATGCTGATATAACTATTATTCCGATGAGTTTCAAAAAAGCCTGTTTGGTAAGTTGTGTCTTAGAACTCTTCTGTTGGGTAAGCATTTTTCATCTCCTTATTCAATATTGGTGTCTGGTGTTTGCCTTGTACGTTAACCTGAAGAAAACAAAGTATTTCTCGCCCTTCAACACCTCCTTACGTGACAATTTTTAATTGCTCATTGATTATCAAAGATGCCATAGCTTTTTCCAAAAAAGATGTTGCTGAACAATTTTCTACCCGGTTATGGAATGGGAACCAAATAATGTATCATTGGCCGGTAATTCAATAACATTTTTTTAACCTGACTATTTTCAGGATAGTGTCATGATGGCCTCATTCAGAAAAATGAGTATACGTAAAAGAAGTATACAAGTGCTTTTAGATATTTTTCAGGGTTTAGGTCAGAATACTTTTAGATTATTAATTTGGTAATGGAATTAGTAGTTTCCGATTATTTGAGAAATCTATGAAATTACATTATCATTGATCGTTAAGGAAGTTCTATATGTCGGCATTATACCACATACATACCAATTGTCAATATAACAATTGTTGCAAGTGCAAATTTTTTATTTTAGTAGACCAGTATCGCGAAGGCATATTTGATGAATGATTACATGCGGATAAATCATAAGATTGATCCTGATGATATTTCTGGTTATAAATTGTGATTACACTTGAAATCATTATTTATCAGCCGTAGTTATTTTTTTAATCGGACATTGTAATATTTGAGTTCTTTTAAATAAAAAAATAATAGCGAATAAAATTACTGATATGGTAAGAAAATGCCGACTCAATTGTTAAAATATATGGATAAAATGAACGAAATATAACCGGCGGCATGAGAGAAGATTGTTAAAACATGTTTATCAATATATCAAAAGTTGATATGATTCTGATATATAGAAGTTCGTATGATTATAGTCATGTCCTGTGATCATTACTGAGCTCTTAGTGTCCTGTTTGAACTATGGATGAAGACTGCCATAATTGAATTATTGTGTTTTCTCTTTTAGATGGCCAATTGATTATTAATTACTAACCGTTTAAGCTTAGTTTAACTTTCGGATAGGTCCGGGAATAGAGACACACGAGGCTGCAAATGGGTAATTTTAAACTTTTAACCGATAGGGAAGAAAAGCGATCTCGATTCTACTACGGTTATGCCATCGTTCTGATATCTTTTCTGATGCTGACAATTTCAGGAGGAGCTCAGTATAGCTTCGGAGTATTCTTCAAACCCATGCTGAATGAATTCGGCTGGAGCAGGGCAGCCACTTCGGGAGCTTATTCGCTGAATATGATTGTATTAGGC